>NZ_JAHRWL010000002.1:440055-507975 GCF_019104745.1 Thalassococcus arenae | reverse complement strand
GTGAAATCCGCATCCGGCGTGTAGGTCACGGTGCCGTCCGGATTCAGGACCGCCGTGCCGTTCGCCGGCTGTTCGATCGCCGTCACCGTCAGGGGATCGCCGTCCGGGTCGCTGTCATTGGCCAGCGGCGCGACGGTGATCGGGGTGTCCTCGTCGGTCGCCAGCGGATCATCGATGGCGACCGGCGCGTCGTTGACCGGCTCGACCGTCACGGCGACTTCGCCGGTGGCGCTGTTTCCGGCCGGGTCCTCGATCGTGTAGGTGATCGTGTCGGGCCCGTTGTAATCCGGGTTCGGAGTATAGGTCAGCGTGCCATCGGGATTGACCGACACGGTTCCGTTGGTGGCCGTCGCGCCGGTGACCGTGAGCGCGCCACCCTCGGGGTCGCTGTCATTGGGCAGGACGTCGATGATGACGGCGGTATCTTCGGGCGTGGTCGCCGTGTCGTCTTCGGCCACCGGGGGCAGATCGATCACATCGACGGTTGCGAAATTCACATCCGATACCGTGATGCCCTGCTGCGCCACGTCGCAATTGGCATAGTCGATTTCGATCCGGGACACCGGGCCGGGGATCGTCACCAGGACCGAACCATCGGCATCGGGATAATCGGTGGTCGTGGTGCCGAACGCGGTCTGGCCGGACACGCCGACCGCACCGGCCGGTGTGAGCGTGACAGGGACCTCGTTGCCATCGGCGTCGAAGGCACGGACGGTCACCACGTCCTGGAACCCACCGATCCCGGGTTCGCCGAGGTCGCCGCCATCGGAACGCGCATCGATGTCGTTGATGCGGAACGAAACGGTCTGCACGTTGTCGGTGAACTGGGCGGTGTCGGTCGCGCGGAAATCCAGCACGGCCGTCGCCGTCGCCGGGCTGCCGTCGTCATTGGCGTCGTCGAAGATCTTGAGGAAGGAATTCGGGCTCAGGCCATCGCCCGGCTCGACATAGCCCGTCGCGTTGAAGGTGAACGACTCGGCCGCGAAATCCCGGGCGGTGAAGGTGATGTCGACGGCAACACCTCCGGTATCGACCGAAGTTGTCACTGCGTCTGGCGGTGTATCCGGAAGATTCGTCCCGAACGGACCGAGATTTCCCCAGTTCAACGACAGATCAGCCATCTTGCTACCCTCTCAACTCTGGTCCGGGGATGACCGAACCAATTGGGTGGCGACGCGCATCCCGCTCGCACCCGATCCCACTCCATCGTCAAGCAAGTGCCGTTGCGAACGGATGCGCGGATGAACGCGCAAGGCGGTGCCAAGGCCGATCAGGCCTGACCGGAAAACCGGCCCAGCGTCCGTTCGCACCCCGCAGGATGCCTGACGTACCGATGGCCGCCCCATGGCCAGCAGACTTCGCCCCCCAGTTCGGGCTTGAGAAGATTCATAATTGCCACGCCTTCCGGCACAAAGGGGAAAATGGCCGAAAGGTGGCCGAAAAAGACAGGACAAGGCGAGATTGAGGCAGAATGTGGCAGGTGACGCTGCGGCAGGATTTCCGGATTGTTTCCAGAAAGATGCGCGATACCGCGATCGACCCGCCCAAAACCCGTTATTTGGCCGCTTTCGCGGATCGATTCAGGTCGAAATCGCGGATTTTTGTTGCGGCAACGGAAACAGCCATGGGTGCCTTTTTTACGCCCCAATTCGGCATTTGCCGCAAGCCGGCCGATGCAGGGTTTGTTTGTCGATGCGAACCAATCGCCCGGCAACCCGCGGATTGACGCTGCCGCTGTCGGCAAAACGTGAACAGGACGCGAATCATTTGAAGGAAATGAGGCAGACTTGCCTTTTTTCGGGGGGCTTGCTGTCGCCGGGGACCGGGTTGACCGCGCCCGGGATATGCCCCGGGTGCGCGGCGTTTCGGCCGGTCGCAGATCGATCTGGTGCCCAAGGTGAGACTCGAACTCACACGCCCGTGAAGGCGGGGGATTTTGAATCCCCTGCGTCTACCATTCCGCCACTTGGGCCCGATGCCGGGTGTAGCCCCGCCACCGCGCCGCGTAAAGCCCCCTCGGCATCGGCTTGACCGCTTGCCGCCGACATGGTCTGTCGCGCCAACGAGGCAGGAGAGAGCATGCTGCGCCGTTTGTACGACTGGACCATGGCCCAGGCCGACCATCCCCGCGCGCTGTGGGTGCTGGCGCTGGTGGCCTTCGTGGAAAGCTCGGTCTTTCCGATTCCACCGGATGTCCTGATGATCCCGATGATCCTGGCCGCGCCGCACCGGGCCTGGCTGATCGCCGGCGTCGCGACGCTGTCTTCGGTGCTGGGCGGGATGCTGGGCTATGCGATCGGGTTTTTCTTTTACGAAAGCCTCGGACAGCCGATCCTGCAGGCGCTTGGCAAGGCCGAAGCGATGGCCGAATTCAACACCCGGTTCAACGGTGTGGGGTTCTGGGCGGTGCTGATCGCCGGGATCACGCCCTTTCCCTACAAGGTCATCACCATCATGTCGGGCTGGACGGCGATGCCCTTGGCGGTTTTCGTCACCACCTCGATCCTGGCCCGCGCGCTGCGCTTCTTCATCGTGGCGGCGTTGCTGCGCGCCTTCGGCGCACCCATTCGTGATTTCATCGAAAGGCGCCTGGGCTTGGTCTTCACCGTCTTCGTGATACTACTCGTCGGCGGGTTCTATGCGGCGAGGCACCTGTGACGCGCACCACTCTGATCCTTCTTGCGGCCGGCGGTTCGCTGGCGTTGATGCTGGGGGCGCTCGGCTTTCAGTACATCGGCGAGATGCCGCCCTGCAAACTGTGCTACTGGCAGCGCTATCCGCATGTCGCGGCCATCGGTATCGGCCTGGTGTCGACCGTCATGGCGTGGCGCGTCCTGCCCTGGCTGGGGGCCGCCGCGGCGCTGGCGACGGCGGGCGTGGGGTTTTACCACACCGGGGTCGAACGCGGCTGGTGGCAGGGCCCCGATACCTGCACCTCGGGGCCGGTCGGCGGGCTGTCGACCGATGACCTGCTGAACCAGATCATGAACGCGCCGCTGGTGCGCTGCGACGAAGTACCGTGGGAGATGTTCACCCTGTCGATGGCCAGCTGGAACGCCATCGCCTCGCTGGTTCTGGCGGGCATATGGGTGATGGCGGCCCGCAAGGCCGGCTGAAACGAAAGGGGAATGGATGGACTTGCCCAACACGATGTCCGGTATCGTGCTGACGGGTCATGGCGGTCCGGACTGCCTGCAATGGCGCGACGACCTGCCCGTGCCGCAGCCGGGCCGCAGCGACGTGATCGTCCGGGTTCGCGCCGCCGCGGTGAACAACACCGATATCAACACCCGGATCGGCTGGTATTCCAAGAACGACAACGACGCTGCGGATGCATCCTGGGGTGGCACCCCGCTGCACCTGCCCCGCATCCAGGGGGCCGATGTCTGCGGTGAAATCGTCGCAACGGGCGGCGATATCGATGGCCGAAGGCTGGGCGAACGGGTGATCCTCGAACCCTGTCTGCGCGAGGCGGAGGGCCGCCAGCCCGCCCTGCCGTGGTATCTGGGGTCGGAATGCGACGGCGGTTTCGCGCAATACGTGCGTATCGCGTCCCGTCATGCCCACGCCGTCGTCTCCGACCTGAGCGACGTCGCCCTGGCCTCTTTCCCCTGCTCCTACTCGACTGCCGAAAACATGCTGACCCGCGCCGCGATCGGACCGGAAGATACGGTGCTTGTCACCGGTGCGTCGGGCGGCGTCGGATCGGCCGCGGTGCAACTGGCGCGGGCCCGCGGCGCACGGGTGGTTGCCGTCACCAGCCCGGCCAAGGCCGACGCGCTGAAGGCCCTGGGGACGGACAGCACCCTGGCCCGCGACGAAGACACCGTTGCCGTGCTTGGTGCGAACAGCGTCGACGCGGTGATCGACCTGGTCGGTGGACCTGCCTGGCCCCGCTTGCTGGAGGTGCTGCGACCCGGCGGGCGCTACGCGGTTTCGGGCGCCATTGCCGGGCCCATCGTGCCGCTGGATCTGCGCACGCTGTATCTCAAGGATCTGAGCTTTTTCGGCTGCACCGTTCTCGATCCGCAGGTCTTCGGCGCGCTGGTGGGCCGGATCGAGCGCGGCGAGATCAAACCGCTGGTCGCCGCGACCTATCCGTTGCGCGACATCGCCGCGGCGCAGGCGGCGTTCCAGGAAAAGGGCCATGTCGGCAAGATCGTCCTGACAATCGACTGAGCCGCTGCCCGGTCTATTTCGCCTTCTGCGCCAGTGCCCATGACGTCACGGGAAAGTTCTCGTCGTTCTCGAGATCGTCGTGACCTTCGTTGTAGACCGGCGGAAACGGCCCCATCGCGTTGCGCAGGCCGGCCCATCGGTTGCCCCATTGCTCGGACATCACGTTGTCCTCGTCGAACCCGCATTCGACCAGGAAGTTCCTGAGCCCGCGTGCCGACCAGCGGGTGTTGTCCACCGGCGCCGCGTGCAACGGCACGAAGAACGGCACAGCCACAAGGAAATACCCGCCCGGCCGCAGCGAGGCCAGGACGTTCTGCGTGGCGCGGTATGGCCGGTCAAGATGTTCCCAGACCTGGTCGGCGATGATCAGGTCGAACTGCGCGATGCCGCCGGCATCGTCGCGCAGCGGGCTTTCGCAGATGTCATAGTCGGGATACCAGTAGGCGCGGTAGCTGCGGAACCCGAAATTCGCGCCCCACTTGCCCGAAATCTCGGCCACATCCAGCGTGTCGGGCTCCAGCATGCGCACCAGTTGGCGGCATCGCTTGGCCATGACGATCCTGTTGATGCTTGCCATCGGGCTTCCCTGCTGGCCGCATCAGCAGCGGCGTTTGCACAGGTTTTCGCAAGGAATGCCGTCGTTGTCACCATCGCGTTTGGTCTGGCCGCATTGCAGCAACTTGTAGCAGGCCTCTTCGCAGGACCGCAGTTGCTTGCAACTTACATCGCGGCAATCGAAAGCCTGGGCCAGACGGTATTGGGTCAGATACTCCCTGACCTCGGCAGCGGGCTTGTCGGTGGCGTGTGCGGGAAGGCCCGTCAGGCAAACCGCGAAAACGAAAACCGAGCGGAACATGTCCCATTCCAAAGGGTTAACAACTAGTTAACCTGTCTGCCGATACGAATGGCAAGGCAATGCGTCAGAGTGCAGCGGACCGCGTCACGACGCGCGCTTCTTCAACGCACCGGCGGCCTCGGCCAGGTCGCGGGCGATGGCATAGGCGCCCTGGATCTTGTCGCGGTCGTTCTTCCAGTCACGGCGCACGACGATCTTGTTGTCGCGGATCTTGGCCAGGCCCTTTTGCGCCTTGACGAAATCCACCAATCCCTCGGGGCGGGCGAACTTGTCGTTGTGGAACTGGATCGTCGCGCCCTTTGGTCCGCCATCCAGCTTGGCGATGCCGGCGCGCTTGCACATCGCCTTGATGCGGACGACCAGCATCAGCGTGTTGACCTCGCGGGGCAGCTTGCCGAAACGGTCGATCAGTTCGGCGGCAAAGCCTTCCAGTTCGACCTTGGTGGTCAGCGCGGACAGGCGGCGGTAAAGGCCCAGCCGCACGTCCAGATCGGGGATGTAGTCTTCGGGGATCAGGACCGGCACGCCCAGGTTGATCTGCGGCGCCCATTGGCCGTCGTCGTCGGTCAGCCCCTCCATCTGGCCCGAGCGGATCTTGGCGATCGCCTCTTCCAGCATCTGCTGGTACAACTCGTAGCCCACGTCGCGCATCTGGCCCGACTGTTCCTCGCCCAGCAGGTTGCCGGCGCCGCGAATGTCCAGGTCCTGGCTGGCCAGTGCGAACCCCGCCCCCAGCGTGTCGAGCGACCCCAGCACGCGCAGCCGTTTCTCCGACGCAGGCGTCAGCTTGGCCCGCGGTTTGGTCGTCAGGTAGGCATAGGCGCGGGTCTTGGAACGGCCCACCCGCCCGCGGATCTGGTAAAGCTGCGCCAGGCCGAACATATCGGCGCGGTGCACGACCATCGTGTTGGCGGTGGGGATATCCAGCCCCGATTCGACGATCGTCGTGGCCAGCAGCACGTCATACTTGCCGTCGTAAAAGGCGTTCATCCGGCTGTCCAACTCGCCCGCCGCCATCTGGCCATGGGCGACGACATACGTCACCTCGGGCACCTGGTCGCGCAGGAATTCCTCGATCTCGGGCAGATCGGCGATGCGCGGCACGACAAAGAACGACTGCCCACCGCGATAATGCTCGCGCAGCAGCGCCTCGCGGATGGTGATCGTGTCGAATTCGCTGACATAGGTGCGGATCGCCAGCCGGTCGACCGGCGGAGTGCCGATGATCGACAGGTCGCGCACACCGGTGAGCGACAATTGCAGCGTGCGCGGGATCGGCGTGGCGGTCAGCGTCAGCACGTGCACGTCCGAGCGCAACTGTTTCAGCCGCTCCTTGTGGGCGACGCCGAAATGCTGTTCCTCGTCGATCACCAGCAGGCCCAGGTTCTGAAAACGGATGTTCTTGGCCAGCAACGCATGGGTACCGATGACGATGTCGACATCGCCCCTGGACAGCCCGTCGCGCGTCAACTGCGCATCGCGGGCCGAGACAAAGCGCGACAGCGGCCGGACGTTGACCGGGAAACCGCGGAACCGTTCGGCGAAACTCTTGTAGTGCTGCCGCGCCAGCAGCGTCGTCGGTGCGATCACCGCCACCTGCATGCCCGACATCGCCGCGACAAAGGCCGCGCGCATCGCCACCTCGGTCTTGCCGAAGCCCACATCGCCGCAGATCAGCCGGTCCATCGGCTGGCCGGAATGCAGGTCCTCCATCACGTCGGAAATCGCGCTCAGCTGGTCGTCGGTTTCCTGGTAGGGAAACCGCGCGGCAAAGCTGTCATAGGCGCCGACCGGCGGATCCATCACCGGCGCCTTGCGCAAGGCGCGCTCGGCCGCGATGCGGATCAGCTTGTCGGCCATCTCGCGGATGCGCTGCTTGAGCTTGGCCTTCTTGGCCTGCCAGGCGCCGCCGCCCAGCTTGTCCAGCAGCCCTTCCTCGTGGCCGTATTTCGACAGAAGCTCGATGTTTTCGACCGGCAGATACAGCCGCGCGCCTTCGGCATATTCCAGCAGCAGGCATTCATGCGCCGCGCCGGCCGCCGTGATGACCTCCATCCCCTGGTAACGGCCGATGCCGTGATCGACATGCACCACCAGATCACCTGGGGTCAGCGATTGCGTCTCGGTCAGGAAGTTTTCGGCCTTGCGGCGCTTCTTGGGGCGGCGGATCAGCCGGTCGCCCAGCACGTCCTGTTCCGAGATGACCGTCAGCTTGCCGTCCCGCCACGGCGCCTCGAACCCAGCCTCGAGCCCCCAGACCGCCAGGTGCAACCCGCGCTTGCCGATCCGCGTGCCGTTGGCGACCGGGATGGCTTCGGCCAGGCCTTCGTCCTCGATCAGGCCCGACAGGCGTTCCCGCGCGCCTTCGGAATAGGACGCGATCAGCACCGGACCGTCGGCCATCCTTGCCTTCACATGCGCCGCCAAAGCCCCGAAAAGGCTGATACTTTCCTGCTGGCGCTCGGGCGCGAAGTTGCGCCCGATCCGCCCGCCGGCATCCGCCACGTTCGGCCCCGACGCCTGCGGCAGCGGATGGAACTGCACCACCCGCCGGTCACCAAGCGCGGCGGCCCAGGCGGTGTCGTCCAGATACAGCTCTTCCGGCGGAACCGGCTTGTAGACGCTGTCCATCCGCGCCTTCTGGCTCAGCGCGTGTCGGCGTGTCTCGTATTGGTCGACGATGCCGTCCCAGCGACTGATCCGCGCCGGGGTCACCTGGTCGTCCATCAGGACGGCCGCGTCCGGCAGGTAGTCGAACAGCGTCTCAAGCCGTTCGTGAAAGAACGGCAGCCAGTGTTCGGCCCCGGCATGTTTGCGCCCGGCGCTGACCGCCTCGTAAAGCGGATCGTCGCTGCCGCCGGCGCCGAAGGCGATGCGGTAATTCTGCCGGAACCGGGTGATCGCCGCCTCGTCCAGGATCACCTCGGAGACCGGCGCCAGTTCCACCACGTCCAGCTTTTCGGTCGTGCGCTGCGTGGCCGGGTCGAAGCGCCGCGCGCCATCCAGCACGTCGCCGAAGAAATCCATCCGCACCGGCCCACCCTCGTCCGGCGGAAAGACGTCGATGATGCCGCCGCGGATCGCGTAATCACCCGGTTCCAGCACGGTCGGTGCCTGGGAAAAGCCCATCCGCACCAGGAACCCGCGCAACGCGTCCTCGTTCACCCGTTCGCCGACCCGCGCGGTGAACGCCGCTTCGCGAAGAATGGCGCGCGCGGGCACCTTCTGCATCGCCGCCGACAGCGTCGTCAGCAGCACGAAGCGTTGCGGCATCCCGTGCACCAGCCCCGCCAGCGTCGCCATGCGCGCCGCCGAGATATCGGGGTTGGGCGACACCCGATCATAGGGCAGGCAATCCCAGCCGGGAAAGGTGACGACCGGCATGTCGG
Organism: Thalassococcus arenae; assembly: GCF_019104745.1. Lineage (NCBI taxonomy): Bacteria > Pseudomonadati > Pseudomonadota > Alphaproteobacteria > Rhodobacterales > Roseobacteraceae > Thalassococcus > Thalassococcus arenae. The sequence continues at coordinate 499,551 of NZ_JAHRWL010000002.1, read as the reverse complement.
GGGCGAAAAAGGCCAGCGCCTCGACCATCGCGGCCAGCCGCTTGTCGTCGCGCGCGACATGCACGACCGGGCCACCGGCCTTGTCGATCTCCGACAGGACCAGTGTGGCGTCAAAGCCTTCGGGCGCGCCGCCCAGGGTGATCGTCTTGGGTGCCATGGGCCGCCCATGTGGCGCGCCGCGCGGCCCGCGTCAACCGTGCAAAGCACCCAGCGACAGGTTCTGGTACATCCCCCACAGCGCGGTGCAGAAGATCGACACCATGCCGACGACCTGCGTCCAGATCCGCTGCATCCGCAATTGGCGCCACAGCGCCTCGCCCTGCGGTGCCACCGTGCGGATGCGCCGAGCCGTGCCGATGCTGATGAAGCCGACGATGGTCATCGGAAAGGCCAGCAGGAACACCGCCTGCGCCAGCTCGACGCCATAGACGAAGCCCAGCAGCGCCAGCCCGGTCAGGAATGCAGAGACGATAGCGCTGAGCCACAGCCCGGCTTCCTCGACGATGAAATGCACCCGGTTGGCGTTGATCCGCGCGAGGTCTTCGAGATCCCGCGCCGCTTGCCCGCCAACCGCGCGGGCGCGGCCCACCATGTCATAGGGCACGCCCAGAACCCAATGGCTGGCCGAGGACCACAGAACCGCCAGCACGATCCAGAACCACAGGTTCGAGAACGACCGCATGTCGATGACTTCGAAGACGGTGCTGTACCAGTCCAAGCGCGGTTCCTTCCCAGCCGTCCGGGGCGCCCGATTGCCCCCTTGTGACAGGAGCCATTCCATGCCACCCAAGTGTGGCCTTTACAAGGACATCCCGCATGAAACCGACCGTCGCACCCTTCCCCGCCGCCCGCCTGCGCCGCACCCGGAAATCGGCCGCGATCCGCGCGCTGGTGTCCCAGAACGGCCTGACACCGTCCGATTTCATCTGGCCGGTCTTCCTGCGTGACGGGCGCGATGTGGTCGAAGCGGTGCCGTCCATGCCGGGCGTCAACCGGTTGTCGGTCGACAAGGTGGTCGATGCCGCGCGCGAAGCCCGCGACCTGGGAATCCCCGCGATCTGCCTGTTTCCCTATACCGACCCGGCGAAAAAGACCAAGGACTGCGCCGAGGCCTGGAACCCCGACAACCTGTCCAACACCGCAACGCGCGCGATCAAGGACGCGGTGCCCGATATCGCGGTGATGACCGATGTCGCGCTCGATCCCTACAACATCGACGGCCATGACGGCTTTGTCGAAAACGGCGAGGTCGTCAACGACCGCACGGTCGAGGCGCTGGTGAAACAGGCGCTCAGCCAGGCCGAGGCCGGTGCCGACATCATCGGGCCTTCGGACATGATGGACGGCCGCATCGGCGCCTTGCGCGCCGCACTGGAATCCGCGGGCCACCAGAACGTGCTGCTGTTGAGCTATGCGGCGAAATACGCCAGCGCGTTTTACGGCCCGTTCCGCGACGCGGTGGGCGCGTCCGGCGCGCTGAAGGGCGACAAGAAGACCTACCAGATGGACCCGGCCAATTCCGACGAGGCGCTGCGCCTGATCCAGCGCGACCTGTCCGAAGGTGCCGACATGGTGATGGTCAAGCCGGGCATGCCCTATCTCGACATATGCCGCCGCGCCAAGGATCTGTTCGGGGCGCCGACCTTTGCCTATCAGGTCAGCGGCGAATACGCGATGATCGCGGGGGCGGCCGAACGCGGTTGGGTCGATGGAGACAAGGTCATGCTGGAAAGCCTGACGGCCTTCAAACGCGCCGGATGCGACGGCGTTCTGACCTATTTCGCCCCGGCCGCCGCGCGCCTGCTGAACGGCTGAGCCGACGACCCCTACCATAGGCGGCGTGTCGATCGCCGCCACCCCCAGCGAATTGCCGCCCAACACCAGATGGTGACGTGACATGGGCGGAGTACCGCTTTATGATGCGGCTCAACCGGCGGAACAGCCGGATATCCAGGCATGGGCCACCGGGCCCGCAAGAGCAGAGAGCGATGACATGACCCATTCCCGCCGCGCCTTTTCGCTGGGCCTCGCCGCCCTTCCGCTTGTCGCAGCCTGCGGCAACGGGATCGGATCCAACAACGCGCAGAGGATCGACGCCCGCGTCGACGCCACGCTGAACCAGCTCTACGCCGACTATCCCGGCACCCGGCGGCTGGGCGAAAACGCCGCCGGCGTGCTGACCATGCCGCTGGTGACCGAAGCCGGGCTGGGACTTGGTGGCGCTTACGGGCGCGGGGCCTTGCGGGTCGGCGGCGCCACCGTGGACTATTACTCGGTCGCCAAGGCAAGCGGCGGGTTGCAGATCGGCGCGCAGCAATACGCGCATGTGCTGTTCTTCATGACCGAAGATGCGCTGATGACCTTCCGCCGTTCGCCCGGCTGGGCTGCGGGCGCCAACGTGGAATACGCCACCCCCGCCCAGGGCGAGACGCTGGCGGCCGAGACCACGACTTCGCTCGCCCCGGTGATCGCGGTGATCTTCGGTCAGTCGGGCCTGCGCCTGGGTGCGACGTTGGAAGGCGTGAAATACACCCGGATCATTCCGTAACACCGGCGTTCCGGCGCAGGTGTCAAAGCTGGCAAGGCGCTCTTTTTTCGCTGCCGAAAAAAACACAGGCAATCCCGTTCCGATCCCGCACATGCTAGGCCAGCGCGGGCGGATCCGCTTTGCGCACCGCCCCAGCCCTCCACCCGGAACAGCCGTGAAAAAAGGCGCGCTGCCCCGCTTCGCGCATGCGCGAATTCACCCCGAGGTATTTTCGAACCAGAGAAGCAAGTGTTTGTTAACCTTACCGCCGGAAGATCTGCCCGCGGAACAGGCGGAGGCGCCGATGGCCGCAACCAGAGAAGCCCCCGGTCACCATGCCGGGGGTGGACCCGGCTTCTTCTCCGGTTGGCAAATACCTTGGGGTGAATGCCGCGCCCCCGCGCGGCAGAGGGGCAACGCCCCTGTCTTCCCGCGACGCCACACCGACCACCGGACGCTCGATATTTCCGCGTAGCGTTCCCGCGGCGCTCAGGTCGACATGCGTCAGTGCGGCGACGCCGGTTTCAGTGGAACGTCAATTCGCCCACCACGTTGCGCCATTCCCCGGGCGAGATCATCTTGCGGTGGCAAAAGCGCACCGAATGCAGCGGCCCCTCGATCTCGTCCTGCCAGAACTCGATGAAGGCGAACAGCCGCTTGTGATCCGGTGCAAGGTCGTAATCCTGCCAGATGAAGCTGTTCAGCACGTTGCGGTAGTCCGGCATCCGATAGAACAGCTCGGCCGTGGTCAGACCGTATCCTTTCAGCATCAATTCGGTCGCGCTTCCCATCTCGCTCACCTCGTTGTTTTTGCCTTTCAAAAATCATGCCGAGAGAATCTTTACTTTTCAATGAAAACAGTGTGTTAGCAGCCTCTCGCCTTGGCTGCCAGAAAACCGGGTCCCCCCGGGATTGCCCCCCACAACTTGTCTCTGATATAGTCCGCCCAACAAGATATGGCAGAGACAAAGACAGGCCGAGCACGTGAGCGACACGCCAGAAACACCTGAAAACGAAGAGCAAAAGCGCGTGATGCCCGCGGGGCCGACGATCTCGATCACCCAGGAGATGAAGTCGAGCTATCTCGACTACGCGATGAGCGTCATCGTCAGCCGGGCGATTCCCGACCTGCGCGACGGCCTGAAGCCCGTGCATCGGCGCATCCTCTACGCCATGCACGAGACCGGCAACGGCCATGACAAGCCCTATCGCAAATCCGCCCGGCCGGTCGGTGATGTCATGGGGAAATACCACCCGCACGGCGACAGCGCGATCTATGATGCGCTGGTGCGGATGGCGCAGGATTTCTCGATGTCGCTGCCGCTGCTGGACGGCCAGGGGAACTTTGGCTCGATGGACGGCGATAACGCCGCGGCCATGCGCTATACCGAGGTGCGCATGGACAAGCCTGCGGCCTACATGCTGATGGACATCGACAAGGAAACGGTCGATTTCCAGGACAATTACGACGGCAAGGATCGCGAACCCACCGTCCTGCCCGCGCGCTTTCCGAACATGCTGGTCAACGGTGCGGGCGGCATCGCGGTCGGCATGGCCACCAACATCCCGCCGCACAATCTGGGCGAAGTGGTCGATGCCACTCTGGCGCTGATCGACAATCCCGATCTCAGCTCGGAACAGCTGATCGAATACATTCCCGGTCCCGATTTTCCCACGGGTGGCATCATGCTGGGCCGGTCGGGTGCACGGAAAGCTTACCTCGAAGGTCGCGGCAGCGTCATCATCCGCGCCAAGACCCGGATCGAGGAAATCCGCAAGGACCGCTGGGCGATCATCGTCGACGAAATCCCCTACCAGGTGAACAAGGCCACGATGATCGAACGCATCGCCGAGGCCGCGCGCGACAAGCGGATCGACGGCATCGCCCATGTCCAGGACGAATCCGACCGCAACGGCGTGCGGGTGGTCGTGGAACTGAAGCGCGACGCCACCGCCGAGGTGGTGCTGAACCAGTTGTTCCGCTTCACGCCGATGCAGACCAGCTTCGGCTGCAACATGCTGGCGCTCAACGGCGGGCGTCCCGAACAGCTGACGCTGCGCGGCTTCCTGACCGCCTTCCTCGATTTCCGAGAGGACGTGGTGGCGCGGCGCACCGCGCATCTGCTGATGAAGGCGCGCGAACGCAGCCACGTGCTGTGCGGCCTGGCCGTCGCGGTCTCGAACGTGGACGAGGTCGTCGCCACGATCCGTGCCTCGGCCGACGCCGCCGAAGCGCGCGCCAAGCTGATGGAGCGGCGCTGGCCCGCGCATGACATCCTGCCCTATATCCGGCTGATCGACGACCCGACCCACAAGGCCAACGAGGACGGTACCTACAACCTGTCCGAAACCCAAGCCCGCGCCATCCTCGAACTGCGCCTGCAGCGCCTGACCCAGCTGGGCGTCAAGGAAGTCACCGACGAGCTCGAGGACCTGGCCGGCAAGATCAAGGAATACCTGGCGATCCTGGGATCGCGCGACCGGATCATGGGCATCATCGGCGACGAACTGCGCGAGGTGCGCGAGCTGTTCGCCGTGCCGCGCCGCACCGAGATCGTCGACTGGTCCGGCGACATGGAAGACGAGGACCTGATCGAACGCGAGGATATGGTCGTCACCGTCACCCAGTCCGGCTGGATCAAGCGCACGCCATTGGCCGATTTCCGCGCGCAGCGCCGCGGCGGCAAGGGGCTGTCGGGCATGGCGACCAAGGATGACGACGTGGTCACCACGCTGTTCGTCGCCAATACCCATACCCAGCTTCTGTTCTTCACGACCGACGGCATGGTCTACAAGCTCAAGACCTGGCGCCTGCCGCAGGGCGGCCGCACCGCCAAGGGCAAGGCCATCATCAACATCCTGCCGATCCCGCAGGGCGTGTCGATCGCGGCGATCATGCCGGTCGACCGCGACGAAGAAGATTGGGACGCCCTGCAGATCGTGTTCGCCACCACCGCGGGCGACGTGCGCCGCAACGCGCTCAGCGATTTCACCAACGTCATGCGCAACGGCAAGATCGCCATGAAGCTGCCCGAAGGCGTCGAGCTGGTGAATGCCCGCATCTGCTCCGAAGACGACGACGTGATGCTGGTCACCGATTCCGGTCGCGCGATCCGGTTCCGGACCACCGACGTGCGGGTCTTCAAGGGCCGCGACAGCACCGGCGTGCGCGGCATCCGGCTGTCGAACGGCGACCGCGTGGTGTCGATGGCCGTCATCCGCCATTTCGAGGCCACACCGGACGAACGCGCCGCGTATCTCAAGATGCGCCGCCTGGTGGCCGGTGTGACCGAGGAAACCGAGACCGACGAAGAAGAAGGCAATGCCGATGCGGCGCTCAGCCAGGACCGCTATGCCGAAATGTCCGCGGCGGAAAACCTGATCCTGACGATCACCGCCAAAGGCTCGGGCAAACTCAGTTCCAGCCACGACTACCCGATCCGGGGCCGCGGCGGCATGGGCGTGATGGCGATGGACAAGGCGATGCGCGGCGGTCCGCTGGTCGCCGCCTTCCCGGTCGAGATGGACGACCAGATCATGCTGGCCACTTCTACCGGCCAGTCGATCCGCGTTCCGGTCGACGGCATCTCGTTCCGTTCGCGCAGCGCCGGCGGCGTCAAGGTCTTCGACACCGGCAAGGGCGAAACGGTCGTCTCGGTGGCCTGGATCGCCGACCAGGGCGACACCGAAGACGAGGCCGAGACGCCCGAGGCCTGAGCTTTGCTTCGGAGCCGCCGTCGCTTGCATCCCAAGGGACGGGCCGGTGCCGGGGAATCAAGCGAAATCGCCGAGGGGCCCCGCTTGCGGGGATACGGCTATTTTGCTTGGATCCCCCGGTGACGGACTGTCACGCACGGATCAAGCGGGGGCGGCTCCGAAGCTTTGCTTTGGTGAGCCCGAGCGCCCTGCCCCCAATCACACTCCCGACATCCACCCTCTGGCTCACACGGCCACGGGTCCCGGAAACCAGCCTGCGCGCAAGGCGCGCAGCCCTTTGGATCAAGCCCCGCTCACAATCCGTAGAGCGCGCCGAACTTGGCCTCGAGGTAATCCAGCAGCGGCGCCTCTGACGGCGCGAACCCGCAGGCTTTCTCGATCACCGCGCGAGGTTCGTAAAGCCCGCCATGGCGTTGCACGCGGGCCTTCAGCCAGCCCGTCGCGCCGCTCAGATCGCCCTCGGCCAGTTGCGCGTCCAGTTCCGGGATCGCCGTGCGCAGCGCCTTCATCAGACAGCCGGCATAGACGTTGCCCAGCGTGTAGGTCGGAAAATAGCCGAACAACCCGCCCGACCAGTGCACATCCTGCAAGACACCGTCCGAGGCCTTGTCGACGGCAAAGCCGAAATCGGCCTCGAACCGGGTATTCCACGCCTCTTCCAGGTCCTCGACCTCGAGCGCCCCCGAGATGATCTGCCGTTCCAGGTCAAATCGCAGAAGGACATGCAGGTTGTACTGCACCTCGTCCGCCTCGGTACGGATATAGCCGTCATGCACACGGTTCACGACCGCGTAGAAAGCGTGTTCCGACCCGATCCCGAAATCGCCGAAGGCATCCTTCATCTGGCCGAACAGCCAGCCGCAGAACGGCCGCGACCGGCCCAGCTGGTTTTCGTAGATCCGGCTCTGGCTTTCGTGCACGCCCATCGACACACCGCGCCCCAACGGGGTCAGGCGATACGCCGGATCGATACCCTGCTCGTAAGCGGCGTGGCCGACCTCGTGGATGGTCGAGTAGAAACAGTTGAACGGGTCCAGCCCATTGGTCCGCGTGGTGATGCGCACGTCATCGCCCGAGCCCGAACTGAACGGATGCACCGCCTTGTCGACCCTCCCCCGGCTCATGTCGTAGCCAAAGGTCTTGGCCAACATGCGCGACAATTGCATCTGCTTCTGCTCGTCGAAATGCCCGTTCAGCGCCTTGGGCTGCGGTTTGCCCAGCACCGCCTCGCGCAACGCCACCAACCGCGGGCGCAGCGCTCCGAACATGGTGGCCAGTTCCGACGCCGTGGCGCCTGGTTCGTAGTCGTTCAGAAGCGCGTCATAAACATCGCCGCCATCCGCCAAAGCCGCTCCTTCCTCGCGCTTCAATGCCACGATCGTCTTCAGCGTGGGGGCAAAAGCGGCAAAGTTGTCGTCGGCCCGCGCCTCGGCCCAGACCCGATGGGCCAGGCTGGTCAGCCGCGCCAGTTCCGCCGACAACCGGGCGGGCACCTTGACCCCGCGGTCATAATCCCGCCGGATATGGCGCAGATTGGCTGCCGCCACCGCGTTTCTGGCTTCGGCGCGGTCGAGCCAGTCGGCGACCCGGGCATCGGTACGGCGCGCGTGCAGAACGGTTTCCATTGCCGCCATCTCTTCGCCGCGCTGGTCCGCGGCCCCACGCGGCATCATGGTTTCCTGGTCCCAGCTCAGGCGGCCGGCCACCTCGGCCAGCGCCGCTGTCTCGCGCTGGTACGCCATCAATTCGTCATACGCGCTCATGCCCGTCCCCTTACCGATTGTGCCCTCGGATAGCCCGCGCCGAACCGCGCCCTCAGGATCAGCACCCAAAGGATCACCGCGCCCAGTTGATGCAGGATCGCGATATGCCAGGGCGCCATGTACAGGACCGTGACGATGCCCAGCACCATCTGCACCAGCATCATGGCGAAGACGGCGTTGAAGCGAAAGCGGGTATCGGTATTGGGCGACCGGCGCGCCCGCAGCCAGACCACGACGCCATAGACCAGCAGCAGGTACCCGGCGACGCGGTGCATGAACTGGACCAGCCCGGCGTTTTCGAAGAAGTTGCGCCAAACCGGCGTGAGGTCGAAGGGATAGGGCGGCAGAACCGACCCTGCCATCAGCGGCCAGTCGTTATAGGTGCGGCCCGCATCGATCCCGGCGACCAGCGCGCCCAGCAGGATCTGCAGCATGGCGAAATGCATCAGCCCGGTGCCCATGCTCCACAGCCTGGTCTCGCGCGTCCGCTGCGCCTGCATGAGATCGCGGCTCTCGCGGCCCAGGCGGAAGACATACCAGGAAATCAGGCCAAGGATCACGAAGGCCAGCCCCAGATGCGTGGCCAACCGGTACGAGGCCACGTCCAGCATCTCGCCGGTCAGGCCAGAAGACACCATCCACCAGCCGATCGCGCCCTGCAGCCCGCCAAGCGCGCCCAGGCCCAGCAGACGCCCGGTCCAGCCCTGCGGAATGCGCCTTGTCAGCCAGAAGAACAGGAACCCGGCCGCCCAGACCAGACCGATCACCCGGCCCAGCTGCCGGTGCCCCCATTCCCACCAGTAGATCACCTTGAACTCGGCCAGGCTCATGCCCTTGTTCTGCAACTGGTATTCCGGGATGGCGCGGTATTTTTCGAACTCGATATCCCAGGCCTCGGCGCTCATCGGTGGGATGGCCCCGGTCACCGGTTTCCATTCCGTGATCGACAGCCCGGAATCCGTCAGCCGGGTCAGCCCGCCCACCACGATCATCGCCACCACCATCGCGAACAGCACCATAAGCCAGGCGCGCACCGCGCCGCGGGCGCCGCGTCGCCCGGCATCGATCATGCCGCCCTGCGGGGTCGCCGGTTTCGTGGTCTGCGCCACCTCTTCGAACAGTTTGCGATTGCCGCTCATGGCCCTCTCCGTCTTCTTGCCGGGCTTCTTGCCGGGACGATATGTCGGCGCCGCCGGGGCGTCCAGAGCAGGACCTATTTCCCGTCGCGCTCTTTCCAGCGCACCATTTGCCGCAGGATGCCATGCAGCATCTGCACATCGACGCGCGTCAATGGCATGCGCGACCACAGATTGCGCAGATTGACCTTCATCGCGGGGGCCTTGTGTTCGGGAAAGAAGAACCCCGCCTCTTCCAGCCTTTCCTCGTAGTGCCGGGCCAGGTGTTCGATCTCGTGCCCTTCGGCCCAGTCGGCCCCGGCCATTTCCACCGTTCGCGCCACGGTTTCGTTGGTCGCCCGGCGCCACTCATACGCCGTCAACAACACGCATTGCGCAAGGTTCAGCGACGGGAAGTCGGGATTCACCGGCACCGAGACGATGGCATTGGCCCGGGCGATGTCCTCATTCTCGAGACCCGCCCGCTCCGGCCCGAACAGCACCGCGACCCGCTCGCCCGCGGCGATCCGGTCGCGTGCCTCGGCCATCGCCGCCTCGGGGGTCAGCACCGGCTTGGTCAGGTCGCGCGACCGCGCGGTGGTGGCATAGGTATAGGTCCGGTCGGCAAGCGCGCCCGCCAAGTCGTCGCACAGCATCGCGGCGTCCAGCAGCCGCCCCGCCCCCGAGGCCAGAGCCATCGCCGCCGGGTTCGGCCAGCCGTCGCGCGGCGCGACGATGCGCATGCCGCTCAACCCGAAATTCCACATCGCCCGCGCCGCGGCGCCGATATTCTCGCCCATCTGCGGCCGCACCAGCACGAAAGTCGGCTGACCGATCTGCTCTGCCATCATCTTCTCCAAAACCGCTCACCGCATAGGCCAAGGCCGGGACGGCTGACAATCCCCCGTCTTCATCTTGCCCGATAAACTCCCGCCGGAGGCTCCCGCAGGTGTCACGCAGACCGATGCCGGGCCGTGCAAATCCCCATGGCCAAACGCGAATTCCCGCGCTAAGGAAAGGCCCGCACGACAGGAGCCCGCCATGGCCGAACCCGAGCAGCCGCAGCTCTACCTCATCACCCCGCCCGAGATCGACCTGCTGAGCTTTCCCGCCCGGCTGGCCTCGGTGCTCGACGCAGCGCCCTTTGCCTGCATCCGTCTGGCCTTGGCCACCCATGACGAGGACCGGTTGATGCGCGCCGCCGACGCGGTGCGCGAGGTGGCCCATATGCACGACATCGCGCTTGTCATCGACACCCATGTGGTGCTGGCCGAGCGCCTGGGCCTGGACGGTGTGCACCTGCACGGGGCGCGTGGCGTGCGCGCGGCACGCAAGGCGCTTGGACCGGATGCCATCGTCGGCGCCTTTTGCGGCGCCTCGCGGCACGACGGGATGAACGCGGGCGAAGCCGGTGCCGATTACGTCGCCTTCGGACCGGTCGGCGGCGCGATCCTGGGCGATGGCAGCCTGGCGGAACGCGATCTTTTCGACTGGTGGTCGCAGATGATCGAACTGCCGGTCGTGGCCGAAGGCGGCCTGACCCCGGACCTGATGCGCGATCTCGCCCCGGTCACGGATTTCTTCGCGATCGGCGAGGAAATCTGGGGCGAGGACGACGCGCTGGCCGCGCTGTCGCGATTGACGTCCGCGCTGCGCTGACGCTCAGCCTTCGGTCATCGCATGGGCGGCGCGCACCTGCGCCTCGAGATGCGAGGCCAGCGTCTTGCGGTTGGGAAAATCGTCGACCCGGACAGGGTCGTGATAGATCAACTCGACCCGCCCCTGGCGCCTTGTTGCCAGCGTTTTCAGCAAGTGCGGGGCGAAATCCATCTCGCCCCACCATCCGTAATAGCGCGGGTCCTCACCTTCGGGCGGGTGATACATCACCGTCACCGCCTGCATCTGCAGGTCATGGCGCAGCCCATCTGTGAAGAAAGCGGCAAAAAGCGTTGATTTGAAGGGCAAAACCCGAATCGCATCGGTTGAGGTTCCTTCGGGAAAGAACAGCAGCCGATGCCCCTGGCGCAAGCGTTCCTCGAACAGCCGCGTCTGTTCCGCCGCCTCCCGCGGGTCGCGGCGGATGAACACCGTGCCGGTGGCGCGCGCCAGCCAGCCGATCCCGGGCCAGCCCGCCACCTCGGCCTTGGACACGAAATAGACGTTCTTGCGGCTGTTCAGAGCAAAGATGTCAAGCCAGCTGGAATGGTTCGCCACCACCGCCCCCGGCCCCTTGATCCGCGGACCGCGCGCGGTGATCGGCATCCGCAGGATGACAAAGGCCGCGCGACAGACGCCCTGGGTGATCCAGGGCGTGATCGGGCGGCGGGTGCCGTAGATCGGCCGTTCGATGAGGCGCATCAGCAACAGCAGGCCCAGCCCGCCGAACGTCACCGTGCCCAGCACCGACCCGCGCCAAAGCACCCGCAGCCAGTCGCCGGGGCCGAGCTTTGGATCGGGTGGGATATCATCCTCCCACGACCGGCTCATGCACCCGTGCCCCTTGTATAGAGCGCCGTCTGGGCGGCATTCATCCGCGCGGTGTCCATCACCAGGCAGATATCGGTGGTGTTGAAGGCATGATCCACGAAAGCGCCCTCGCCCACGAACCCGCCCAGTCGCAGATAGGCCTTGATCAGCGCCGGAATCGCCAGCATCGCCCGGCGCCGGTCAAGATCCGCTTCCGGCATCAGGTCCATGCGTTGAAAGGCCCGGGACCGCACCCGCAGTTCGGGCGGCGCCAGATGACGGTGGTGCAGCATCGACAAGGGTTCCGCCAGCGTTGCCGGATCGGTGCCATGGAACGACGCCACCCCGAACAGCACCTCGATCCGGTGTTCCTGCACATAGGCTGCCAGACCTTGCCACAGGTGGAACATCGCCGGTCCGCCGCGATAGTCGCGATGCAGGCACGACCGTCCCAGTTCCAGCAATCTGCGACCGCTGTCGCGCAGGCAGGTCAGGTCGTATTCGTCTTCGGAATAGAACTGCCCGGCGGCACGTGCCTGGTCGCCGCGCAACAGCCGGTAGACGCCGACCACCGCGCCGCGCGCCGTGTCCTCGACCAGCAAGTGATCGAAAAACGGATCGAACCGGTCGCGCTCGAGACGGGCATCGTGATCGACCAGAGGGCCCGAACCGCCCAGTTCCTCGACGAAAACGTCGTAACGCAGCCGCTGGGCCGCGGCGATGTCGGAATCATCGCGCGCCAGGCGCACGGCAAAGGCCGGCGCCGCGCCGGTCATGCGATCTGGACGCAGGTGATCCATGGCGCGCTTCTAGGCAGGGGCCGAGACATTGACAACCGTCCGGACACAGACTGTTCCTCCCGGGGATTAACGTTCTTTAAACCTTGTCATCCCAAGGTTGATCTTCAAAGATCGGCTCCAGGGCAATCGTCCGTCCATCCAGCACGACCTTGCCCGCCTCGCGGAAATTCACGGTGATGCGGCCACCGATATTGGATTGGACCTGGCCGATGCCCCAATCCGGCTGGCCGGGATGGGTTACGAGCATGCCGGGTTCCAGTATCGCGTTCAAATCGGTCATCAATCATCCTCGGGACAGGGCTACAGATGCAGGACAATAGGGCGGAACTTGCGGCGATGGTAGGGTCACGGCTGTGCCACGACCTGATCAGCCCCGTGGGCGCGATCCAGAACGGTCTGGAATTGCTGGCGCTGGCGGGACAAACCGGGCCCGGGCCGGAAATCGCCCTGATCGAGGAAAGCTGCGCTGCCGCCACCGCGCGCATCCGTTTCTTTCGGGTCGCCTTCGGCCTGGCTGGCAACGGCCAGAACCTCAGCGCGCGCGAAGCGGCGGCGCTGCTGGACAAGATCACCGATGGGGGCCGCGTGATGGCCGATTGGCGCCCGCGCGATCCGATGCCGCGGGCCGATGTCCAGATGGCCTTCCTGGCTTTCCTGTGCTGCGAAGCGGCCCTGCCGCAGGGTGGACGCATCACCGTCGACACGGACGGCGACGTCATCGATGTCGAAGCGACAGGACCGCGGGTCAACGTCGATCATTCGGTCTGGTCGCATCTGTCCGGCCCGGCCAAAGCCGCCGATCTGGCACCTGCTTCGGTTCAGTTCGCGCTGCTTGCCACCCTGTCGCGGGACCGCGGCGCGATGCTGACGACGCGAACATCGGACAGCGCCCTGCAAATCCGGATCGGTTGACGATCAGGCGCGCACCGCGCCATCCGCCGTGACAAGGTATTTGAAGCTGGTCAGCTGTTCCGCACCGACCGGACCGCGGGCATGCATCTTTCCGGTGGCGATACCGATCTCGGCGCCCATGCCGAATTCGCCGCCATCGGCGAATTGGGTCGACGCATTGTGCATCAGGATCGCGCTGTCGAGCCGGGTAAAGAATTGCCGGGCGGCCTCCGGATCCTCGGTCAGGATGCAATCCGTATGGTTCGACCCGTAGCGACGGATATGCGCGATGGCTTCATCAATGGAATCAACGACTTTAGCCGCGATCTTCATGTCCAGATACTCGCGCCCCCAATCCGCGTCATCCGCCGCTTGGGTGCCCGGGACGGCTTGCAGATCGGTATCGGCCCGCACTTCGACACCGGCGTCGATTAGTGCCCGGATCACACCCTGGCCCACCGTGTCCAACGCGTCGCGATGGATCAGCAGGCACTCCGCCGCACCGCAGATCCCGGTGCGCCGTGTCTTGGCGTTCAGCACCACGTTCAGCGCCTTGACCGGGTCGGCCGCCTTGTCGATGTAGATGTGCACGATGCCTTCGAGATGGGCAAAGACCGGCACGCGCGCCTCGCGCTGCACCAGCCCCACCAACCCCTTGCCGCCGCGCGGCACGATCACGTCGATGAATGCGGTCATGGTCAGCATTTCCGACACCGCCGCCCGGTCGCGGGTCGGCACCAGCTGGATCGCGTCCTCGGGCAGGCCCGCCTTGCGCAGCCCGTCGATCAGGCAGGCATGGATGGCGTTCGAGGAATGAAAGCCTTCCGAGCCGCCGCGCAGGATCACCGCGTTGCCGGCCTTGAGGCACAGCGCACCCGCGTCGGCGGTGACGTTCGGCCGGCTTTCATAGATCACGCCAACGACGCCCAGCGGCGTTCGCACCCGCTGGATGTGCAGGCCGTTGGGGCGGTCCCATTCGGCGATCACGGCGCCGACGGGGTCGTCCTGCGCGGCCACCGCGCGCAGCCCCTCGGCGATGCCCTTGATCCGCGCCTCGTCCAGCATCAGCCGGTCCATCATGGCGTCCGACAACCCCTTGTCGCGGCCGTAGTCCAGATCCTTGGCGTTTGCGGCGATGATGTCGGCACGGGCCGACCAGACCGCATCGGCCGCCGCTTCGAGCGCGGCGCGCTTGGCGTCGGCGGGCGCAAAGGCCAGCTCGGCGGCGGCGGCGCGAGCGCGCGCGCCGATCTCGGCCATCAGGGCGGGAATGTCGGTCAGATCCTTCATCGCGGGGCCTTTGGAAACCGGGGGGGTGCGTATTTAGTAAAGAGAAGAAGGGACCGGGTCAAAGCGCCATGTCATCGCGGTGCACCAGCACCGCGCGGCCGGGATAGCCCAGGATCGCCGCGATCTCGGAGCTCTTGTGCCCGGCGATCGAGCGCGCCTCGTCCGCCGTGTAGCGCACCAGCCCCTGGCCCAGGCCGCGCCCCGATGCGTCACGGATCGTCACCGGATCGCCGCGACCAAAGCGCCCTTCGACCCGCGCCAGCCCGGCGGGCAACAGCGATTTGCCCTGGTCCAGCGCGCGCGCGGCGCCGGCGTCGACCACCAGCGTGCCCTGCGGCTTCATCGCGGCGATCCAGCGTTTGCGCGCGGCATGCGGATCGAGCTGCGGGGTGAACAGGGTCGAGGGTGCGCCGTCCAGCAGCGACCGGATCGGGTGCAGCGCCGCGCCCTGGGCGATCAGCATCGCGCAGCCCGCCGCCGTCGCTGTCTTGGCCGCCATCACCTTGGTCTTCATCCCGCCCTTGCTGAGACCCGAACCGGCATCGCCGGCCATCGCCTCGATCTCGGGGGTGATGGCATCGACGCGGGCCAGCCGCCGGGCTTGCGGATCGGTGATCGGATTGGCGGTGTAGAGCCCGTCGACATCCGACAACAGCACCAGCAGATCGGCGCCCACCGTGACGGCCACCTGCGCTGCCAGCCTGTCGTTGTCGCCGAAGCGGATCTCGTCCGTCGCCACGGTGTCGTTTTCGTTGACAATGGGCACCACGCCAAGCGCCAGCAGCGTTTCCATCGTGGCACGAGAATTCAGGTACCGGCGGCGGTCGGCGCTGTCTTCGAGCGTCACCAGGATCTGGCCGGTGGTGATGCCATGCGGCGCCAGCGCCTCTTCGTAGGCGCGGGCCAGCCGGATCTGCCCGACCGAGGCGGCGGCCTGCGATTGCTCGAGCGCCAGCGCGGTCCGTGGCAGGCCCAGAACCCCGCGACCGAGCGCGATCGAGCCCGATGACACGATCACCACGTCCGCCCCGCGCGCCTTGAGCAACGCCACGTCCTGCGCCAGCGCGTGCAGCCAGTCGGCGCGCAACTGCCCCGACCCGCGATCCACCAGCAGGGCCGAGCCGATCTTGACCACGACCCGGCGCGCATCGCTCAGGGACGCCATGGTCCGCTATCCTCCTGGACATCGGCGCGATCGGCCTTGCGGCGGGCCTGGACATGCGGGCGCAAGGCGCGCAGCACCTCGGTCACGCCTTCCTTTGTGGCGCCCGACATCAGCATGACGTCCTGCGCCCCCGCGGCCTCGAGTTCATCCTTGAGGAAGGTGCGTTCCTCGGCATCGAGCGCGTCGATCTTGTTCAGCACCGTCACCCGGGGCTTGTCTGCCAGACCCGCGCCATAGGCCGCAAGTTCGTCCAGGATGGTCTGCCAATCCTCGATCAGCGTGCCGGAGGTGCCATCGACCAGATGCAAGAGCACGGCGCAGCGTTCGATATGACCAAGGAACAGATCGCCCAGCCCCCGGCCTTCATGCGCGCCCTCGATCAGGCCGGGAACGTCGGCGACGACGAATTCGGTATCGTCCACACCGACCACGCCCAGATTGGGGTGCAGCGTGGTGAAGGGATAGTCGGCGATCTTGGGACGGGCATTCGACGTGGCGGCAAGAAAGGTGGACTTGCCCGCGTTCGGCAGCCCCACCAGCCCGACATCGGCGATCAGTTTCAGCCGCAGCCAAAGCGTCCGCTCGACGCCGTCCTGGCCCGGGTTGGCGCGGCGCGGTGCCTGGTTGGTCGAGGTCTTGAAACGCAGGTTGCCCCAGCCGCCATTGCCGCCTTTGGCCAACAGAACCCGCTGACCAAGCTCGGTCAGGTCGGCGACCACGGTTTCCTCGTCCTCGTCGAGGATCTCGGTGCCCACGGGCACCCGCAGCACGATGTCGTCGCCATCCTTGCCGGTGCGGTTGCGGCCCATGCCGCCCTGGCCGTTCTGGGCGAACCAGTGCTGCTGGTAACGGAAGTCGATCAGCGTGTTCAGACCATCGACCGCTTCGGCCCAGACATCGCCGCCATTGCCGCCATCGCCACCATCGGGCCCGCCGAATTCGATGAACTTCTCGCGGCGAAAGCTGATGCAGCCATTGCCGCCGCTGCCCGAGCGGACATAGACCTTGCAGAGATCGAGAAATTTCATCCGGCAGCCCCAAAGCGTTCTGCCGACAGGCGATAGAGGGAAATCGGCGCAGGCTCAAGCCGCGCCGCAGAGGTAGCGGTGCCATCGCCGGTTTTGGCAAAGCCCAAACGCGCCAGAATATGCGCCGAGGCCGGGTTGTCGTGAAAGACATCGGCCCCAACCGCGTCCAGCCCCAGATCGTCGAACAGGAAACGCAGGAAGGCTACCAGAGCTTCGTTCGCGATACCCTGCCCTTGCGCGGCGGGGTCGAGGAAATAGTAGATGTCGGGCACGGGGCCTGCCCCCACCCCGACCGAGCCGACCAGCGCACCGTCGCGGTACACCCCCAACCGGAAGGGCGGTGCGCCGGTGAACCGCGTTCGCCGGATAAAGGCTCTGGCGTCATCATCGGTCCAGTCGGGCGGGAACAGGAACAGCATCCGCCCCACCGAAGGCGTGGTCACGATGCGCCGCAAGGCCGGTGCATCGGTCTCGGCCATGGCGTCCAGCGCAAGCCGGTTCGTGCGGAGCGGCAGCGTCTTCATCCGGTCCCGGGTTTTCCGGCGGCGGGCCGCATGGCACGGATCACCGGCACCGCGCGGCCCAGAAAATGCGCCTGTCGGGTTTCAACGACCCCCGTGCGGACAAAGCCCAGCTTGGCCAGCACCCTTTCCGAAGCGGTGTTGCCCTCGATCCAACCGCTGTTCACGCAGCCCCCGCTGTTGGCGTCATGGCTTTTCAGCAATGCGCCCGCCGCTTCGGTCATGATGCCCTGTCCCCAGGCGTCGACCCGCAACCAGTAACCCAGATCGACCGTACCGGACCCGGACTCGGCGGTTTCGTCGTCGGGCGTCAGGGTTACCATGCCCAGTCCCACGCCATCGCGCGTGATGACGCGGTAAGCGGGCAACCCCGCCTTGGCCGCGATATAGGCACGTGCATCCTCAATTCGGTAGGGATGCGGCGGCGAGGTCAGCCAGCGTTGCACATCCGGATGGCGGATGGTCCGAAAGATCCAGCCAGCATCCGCCGCCACCAGTGGCCGCAGAACCAGCCGCCGTGTAGCGATCATGGCTCAGAGCTTTCGCAGATAGGTCCAGGTCGGCACCTTGGCGTTGCGCGCGACACAGAACGCTTCGGCGTCGCCGATATAGTCGAACCCGCAATTCACCAGCACCCGCGCCGAGGCCGGGTTGTCCTGGAACACGCTGGCGAACATCGTCGCGTTGCGCATCGGGTTGGCCTCGACCAGGGCGCGAACGGCTTCGGAGGCGAGGCCGGTATTCCAGAATTGCGGCGCCACCCAATAGCCGATCTCGGACTGGTTGCGGTCCATCCGCATCAGGCCGATCACGCCCATCAATTCGCCCCCGCCAGACTTGCTGGCATCCATCGCCCAGGCGTCTTCGCTGCGTTCCTCGGCAGTGACACGCGACACGAACGCCTGCATCACGCCGGGCGGCAGCGGGTGCGGGATCGACGGCGTCATGGTCGCCACGCGTTCGTCGCCCGCGAACAGCTCCAGCAGACCGATATCGGACGCGCGCAGCGGGCGCAGGTCGAATCGTTCCGTCTGAACGACGGGTTGGGTGGTCAATGCATCAAGGCTCATCTGCACTCTCCTCATGCGCGATGGCTGCTTTCAATATGGGACCGGCCCAGTGTCCTAGCGCGCCCCGGTGTCGGGGATGTGACCGAACCGTGACCGGAAAAAACCGAAGGGGACCGGCGGTATCGCCGATCCCCTCCGTGTTTCTTGCAAAACCCTTAAGGTCGGCTTACTCGGCGGCCTCGGCCATCGGCAGGACCGAAATGAAGGTGCGGCCCTTGAGGCCCTTGTGGAAGGTCACGGCGCCCTCTTCGGTCGCAAAGATCGTGTGATCCTTGCCCATGCCGACACCTTCGCCCGGCCAGAACTTGGTGCCGCGCTGGCGCACGATGATGTTGCCCGGGATGGCGTGCTGGCCGCCATAGAGCTTGACGCCAAGGCGACGGCCCGCGGAGTCGCGCCCGTTGCGGGAGGAACCGCCTGCTTTCTTGTGTGCCATCTCGTCTCTCCTTAGCCTTCGGCCAACTTCTTGGCCTGAGCGATCCAGTCGTCGCGCTCGATCCGGCCCTTGAAGTTGAGTTTCTCGTCCATAGCAGCCACGTCATCCGCGGTCCATGCCGCGATCTGCGCAAAGGTGGTCACGCCAAGCGCGTTCAGCTTCTTGACGATCACCGGGCCCACGCCCGAAATCTGAGTCAGATCGTCCGCACCGTCGGTCTTGGCGGCTGCCTTCTTCGGGGCTGCCTTCTTCGGTTCGGCCTTCTTGGCCTCGTCCTTTTTCGGCGCGGCCTTCTTCGGCTTGTCTGCCGCGGCCACGGCGACGGCTGCAACCGATCCCGCGCCCATCGCGGCCTTGACGCCGGTCTTGTCGCCGCCCGAGGCAAGGATTTCGGTCACCCGCAGCAGCGTCAACTGCTGGCGGTGGCCCTTGGTGCGCTGCGAGCCGTGCTTGCGGCGACGCTTGACGAAGTGGATCAGCTTGTCGCCCTTGATCTGGTCCACGACCTCGGCCTGCACGGCGGCGCCATCCACGAAGGGCGCGCCGACCACGACCTTGTCGCCACCCAGCATCAGAATCTCGTTGAATTGAACGGTTTCACCCGCATCGGCTGCCAGCTTTTCCACCCGGAGCGTATCGCCCGACTGGACCTTGTATTGCTTGCCGCCGGTTTTCATCACCGCGAACATGCGCGTCGTCCTTTGTCTGCCGCGTTCTGTGGCCCCCGGTCTTCCGGGCGTTCCGGCTGTCGCCGCCTCGAACAGCGTGCCCCTTTCGGGACAATCGTTTGTCAAAAACGAAAGCCGGGGCCCGAGGCCCCGCGCAATCCGTGCGGCGCATATGCCCGCCCGCGTTCGGCCTGTCAAGGCCGGAGTGCGGGATGCCCGGGTGCCCTGCTACAGGTCCAGCGCCTTCATCTGGCTCGCTGCCGCAAGGCCAAGCGCGTAAGAGATATTGTCGTACATCGCGTTGAACCCGGCAAACAACGCGCCGTTCAGGCGGCGGCCTTCGGGAGTTGCGGACAACGCGATATAGGTCTCGAGCGTTTCTTCATCGAGCGGGCCATAGGCCAACAGGAGAAAGCCGTAGACCCATTCTTCGGTATCGGACCGGGTCTGGTCTTCCTGTGACCAGACCTCGATCAGGATTTCCTCTTCGGTCATCGAAAAGGCGCCGCCGTCGACCAGGCCGCGATAGAACTGGTACGACGCGTTCATAGCACCCACGACATTGGCGTCGATCAAGTCATTCGCGGCGACGAAATCGCGGATGCGCGCAAGACGCGGATCGTCGGCATCCTGCAGCGCGCGATAGGCTGCGCGGGCCTCTTCCTCGACATCGTCGTCCACCATCGCCCGCCGCGCGCTCAGTTCGAGCGCCACGATCTGGGTGCCGGCTTGGCTGGTGAAGAAATCCAGCACCGGCGTCGGGTCGGCGTTGCCGAATTCCCTTCGGAACGCCGCACGCACCACGTCTTCCATCCGCTCCGTGCCATAAATCTCCGAGACCAGCGCCCGCCAGCCGTCGCTGGCGCCACCCGGCAGCATGTCGCGCGCCATGTCCTCGCCATAGAGCAACCCTTCCTCGCGCATGATGGCGACGATCTCGGGAACGCCCATCGCGTCGAGAATCGCGTCGACCGGATCGGCGCGCAATGCGCCGGGTATCATCAGGCCAAGCCAGAGAAGACCGGTCATTACCAGCCGGCGCGGGGCGATCAGGGACATCATTGGGTTCCTTTCGGGGCGTACCCGATACCTAGGCGCCGCCCGCGCGAAAGCCAAGGGCGCGGCATGCGCCAAGGCGCCGCGTCGGGCGGAAACTTGGGTGTTGCAAGCCCCGCAGAGAGACGCTAAACGCACCCACCAGACCCCCGCGGAGAGGTGCCGGAGTGGTCGAACGGGGCGGTCTCGAAAACCGTTGTGGGCGCAAGTCCACCCAGGGTTCGAATCCCTGTCTCTCCGCCACTCTTCGGCAAAATGGCTTCAAGGCCGCATTCGGCAGGGCCGACAACCGGATTGTCTCGGTCTGCCCGGTGCCATGACGCGTGCAGGCCCGATCGCGCAGGCCGTAGGCGCCGTTGCGACCTTGTCCTGTCCGGGCTGAACCCCCGATCAGAACTTCGCGATCAGGTTCACGAATGCGCCTTCATCGTCATAGGTCAGGTCGGTCAGATCGTCCGAGAAGCTGCCGAAATTGTATCCCAAGCCCAGCTTGAGGTTGTTTCCGACATGGCGGTAGACGGCGCCGAGGAACGCGGTTTCCGACAGGCCCGCCTGGTCGGCCTCGAGGTGCCGCCCCTCGATCAGCACGTCCCATTTATGGGTCAGATGATAGCGCGCATTGGCCACCACGAGCCACGCGTCGTTCTGCTGCAGCGGCGTGTCGGCATCCGGCGCCGAGTTCGACCAGCGTCCACCCAGCTTGGCCCCCAGCGTCCATTGCGGCGTGAGGTCGTAGGCCATGTCCAGGGACAGGACATGGCTTTCCTGAACCGGCCCGCGATCGTTGCGGCCGCCATCGGTTTCCTGTCCGATCATGTCGTAGAGATAGCGGTACTTCAGCAGCAGGTTAAGCTTGTCGTTCAGCACCGGGCGGTAGGCATAGCCCAGCGTCGCATCGACATAGCTGCCGGACCGGATCGAACTGTTGTCGGTTTCCGTTTCCGCCCATTCCAGCGAAAAGACCATCCTTCGTTCGTCGTCGAGCTTGTAGCGCGCAGACGCGGTCAGCAGGAACACCTCCTGGTCGCGGTCGTTGCCGGCGATGTCCCCTTCGTCCAGCCGGTATTCCAGCCGGCCGGTCGCCTGCAGGCTTTCGCCGTCGTCATATCGCACGCCCAGGCTGACGGCGTGGCGGTCGAACTGGTCGGGGCCGTCGTCGATCTGGCCCACTTCCAGCGCGCCGGTCCAGGTCAGATGTTCCGTCCGGCGGTATTCCACGCCGTAGATGTTGGTCAGCGCCTTGTGACGGCCGAACAGGTCATAGGTCGCCTCGCCGTAGAAATCGACATCGTCGGATACCCGCCGCTTGCCGCCGGCGACATAGGTGCCGCGATCGCTGCCGCGCAGATCGACGCCGCTGAATTCGCGCCCCGGTTCCAGCCGATAACCGAAATACGCGCTGTCATAACCTTCGGACTGGTAGGTGAAGATCGCCTCGCCCGCGACGCCCTGGCTGCCGTCGGACACTTCGCCGTCAAAGGTCCAGTTCTCGGCGAAACGGTAACGCACCCCCGCACCCACGCGGTGATTGTCCTCGAAACCGCCATCGCGGGCCACCGTCGCCTGGCCGAACAGCCACCATTTGAACCGGTCGGATTCGGTGAAGGTTACCCTGGCCGCCACATCCGTGCGCGACCCGGTCTCGTCCGCGTCGCCACCCGGCGTGCGCTTGCTCAGATGCTCGGCGCCCAGATCCAGTTGCACGCGCGCGTTCAGCGTCAGGCCCAGCTCGACCCCGCCTTCCCGAACCGATTTGCCGGTCGCGTCGTTCAGTTCGTCGTAGTAGAACCGCAGCGCGACGTCCTCGCGCGGCTGCAGTTCGAAGGACAGGCCCCACAATTCCTCGTTATCGTCGACCTGGTAGTCGAGCGACGAAAACCCGGCGGTGCGTTTCTCGTAATAGGCCGCAACCGAGCCCGGCAGGGCAAAGCCCAGCTCTTCGAAATCCGCCTGCCCGGCGATGCGCCAGGCCTCTCCTTCGATCCCGGCCAGCCCGGCGGTTCCCCGCGTTTCCGACACCAAGCCGCCGGTATTCGAGAAGGTCGAACCGAAACCCGGCCCTTCGCTGCGCGCATATTCGAGGTCGAGATAGGTGCGCTCGGACAGCTCGTAGCGCAGATCGGCGCCGCTGGCGCGCTGGTCGGCGATGTCGGTATCCTCGACCAGCCCGGTGACTCCCAGCCGCAGCCTGTCGGTGGCCCAGGCCTCGATCCGGCCGCCATAGGCCATGCCGTCGATATCGCCGAAAGCCGGGGTGTATTCGTACTGCACGACCAGTTGCACGGCGGTTTCGCCGCCCGGATCGGTGACGATCAGCCCGCCGCCGGTCGATCCGTTCAGCGGCTGGTTCAGCAGCACGACACCCTGAAGGTAATTGATGGTATAGTCGCGCCCTTCGGTCAGGGTGCGGGTCTCGATCACCCGGCCGGTATCGCCGTCGCGCAGCTGAACGGTGACGGTTTCCGACCCCACCGCGATGTCCTGGCGTTGCAGGAAATAGGCCGACCCGCCTGTGCCTCGGAACACGTCACGCCCCGGCACCTGGTCGGGGCTGGCGGCGTAAAGCTCGGCGGCGACGCGCGATTGCCCGCGGCTGGTGGTATCCTGGCTGCGATAGACCCCCTGAAAGCCGTAAAGCTCGCGTTCCTGGCGCAGGAAATAGGGATTGGTGATTTCAGCGCGGTAGTTGCCCCACATCAGGTGGCTGCCGTTTCGTTCCGCCTTGAGATAGACCTTGCCGTCAGACGGCGCGCCGTCCTCGATGCTGCTGTCGTCGCCATAGGTGGGATACGCGTCCTCGCGCTGCATCCGCAGCAACACCGATTGCGGGTCCTTCTTGTCGAGATCGCGGAACAACTCGTCCAGTTCTTCTTCGCCGGTGTCGATCCTGGCGGTGATGGTCCAGCCCGATTGCGTCTTGCCCTTGGCATAGCCGGCGATGCGGCCATAGCTGTAGTCGTCGTCCAGCCCCAGGGCGCGGTTGGTGGCCCTGTTCATCCGCCAGCCATAGGTCAGATCGACGGTCCCGGTGTAGAACCAGTCCGAGGCCGGGATCGTCACGCCGCGTTCGACAAAGGTGTCGTGCCCGGCGCCGGTCACCTGAACCGCGACGGGATGGTCGCCCGCCGGCAGGATGCGCTGAATGACGAAGCGCCCCTGCCCGTCCGGCTCGATCCGTTCGCCTAGTGCTGTCACGACGGCACCGGGGCGGACATCGCTGCCCGACACTGTGACGGCGCCCCCGTGGACCGGGATGCGCGACCGCGCCAGCGTGGTTTCGCCCTCTTCGACCGCGATGCCGTCGTCGGTCAGATAGGGTGCCGCATCGCTTGCCCGCAGCGGCAGCGGGCGAGTTTCGTCATACCGCCCGCGGGCGTCGTAGACCCGGTGCACGGCGACCAGAGACTGGCCTTCGGGCAATGTGAAGCTGGTCACGCCATTGGGATCGACCGGCACCACCTGCAACAGCCGCGCCCCGCCCGGCGCGGCCAGGTCGAGGATACGCATTTCACCGCGCGTCACATAGGCGGGATAGTTCAACTGGCTTTGCAGGCGCACGACCTCGCCCGGTTCGGGCGGCACCGGATTCAGCAAAAGCGCCGTCAATCGCGGCTTGGCGCCCAGTCCGTCGAAAGTGACGCGGATATCCGCCTCGGCCAGCGCCACATCGGCACGGCGGGCGGCGGCGGCCGGACCGTCGGCGGGGGCTGGCGTCGTCGTGCCGGGGGATGTGCCGTTGATGGTGATGGCAAATCCCGCATCGCTGGCCAGCACCCCCGAGGCCGGTTCGGCGTTGGCACCGACCGGCTGGGTGACGACATCCTGTGCCCATAACGGCACCGGCGCGATCCCCAGAACGGCCAGGGCCAGCGCGGTTGCGGCGGTATTTCGGACGGCTTTCTGCGAGTTCGTCATGACCTGTCCCCTACCCTTACCGCGACCGCACGATCTGGCGTTCGATGATCAACTTGTACCGACCGGTTCCGCGCCATTTGCGCTTGAGCGTCTGTTCCAGAACGCGCAACCGCGCCCGGCCCAGTTCCGGCCCCTCGCCCGCCTCAAGGACATAGGTCAGGCGGATCGTCGATGGCGTGTCGGCGATCTGCCCCAGCAAGCCGTCCAGAGCCTGATCCAGCGCCGGTGACGCATCGGCCTGGCCCGGCGCAAAGGCACGATCGGCGAGGTCGATATTGACCAGGTTCGAAAGCGAGGCGCCGAAATTCAGCTTGGCCAGCTTGCCCGCGGTCAGGCGGATGTTGCGCGGGTTTTCGGTGGTCACGCGATAGCCCGAGGGCAGCGTGCGCGTGTCCAGTTTCAGCTGGAAGTTCGAGCCGATGTCACGCGGCAACGCCGCACAAGGCACGCTGAAGCGGCCGAATTCGTCGGTGGTGATGATCAACCCGTTCGGCGTGACCAGGCGCACATCCGGAATGCCCGGTTCGTCACGGTTCACCGTTTCGGGTTGCACCGGCAACACCGCCGCCTTGCCGCCCTTGCCATCCGCCCCGGCGATGTAGTCGCGGTCGATGATCTGCGCCGGCAGGCTGTCAGGCCCGTCCTGATAGCCGTTGCCGTTGCGGTCGTCGAAGACCTTGCCGATCACGTCCGAACAATCGAAGACATGTTCGGGATCGATCCGCACCACCGCCCGCGCGACGTTCGAAAGCCGCCGGCCGAATGCATCCTGCAGATAGGCGCGGTTCTCACGCTCGCCGAACCCGCCCTGGCGCGCCACGCGCACCGAATAGGTCAACACCGCCGTCGCCGACGCGGCCAGATCGGTCGTCCAGACCAGCGTGCGGCCCGACACGACCGGGTCCACCGCCACGCCGTCGATCCGCGCCGTGCCGGGGGTGTAGTTCAGCCCGACCGGCAACCGGTCGACGACCTGCGCGCCGGCATAGGTGTTCAGCGTGTCGTTGCGGAAGCTGAGCGTGTAATTCACCGTCTCGCCGAAGACCGCGGTTTCCCGATCGGCGGTCTTGGTCGCAACGACATCCGGCACGCCGGCGCAGGCGGTCAGCGGAAGGTTGTTGTTGATGATGAACGGATCGCCCGCCTCGAAGGCAAAGGCGGTGTGGAACGGGTTCGCAGCCTCGGCGAAATCGGCCAGCACGCCGGTCGCACCGAACTCGCCCGAGCCAAGTGCGGCAGGATTGTCGGGCAGCAGGCTGGTCGCGTCCAGCGTCGCGCCCGGCAGGCGCGTGGTCGAGGGCGTGCCGATCCCCGGGTAGTCCAGCGTCAGAGTGTAGGTGCCGGGCGCCGTGACGTGGAACTGGTAAAAACCCAAGCTTCCATCCTGGATGATCACGATCGGACCGCTCACACCCGTGCCGGTCTGGCTGAAGCCGCCACCGCTCACGGTGATCTGCCCGCCGGTCAGGATACGGCCGTCTTCCTCGCAGTAGAAATAGCCGGTCGGGTCGTAATCCTCGGCATCCGGAATGCCGTCGCCGTCGCGGTCGGCCGTGGCCGATTCCAGATTGTCGGGAATGCCGTCGCCATCTTCGTCCGTGACCGCCAGCGCCACCTCGGCCTCGGTCGGATCGCCCAACTGGTCCGAGGTCACGGCGGCGGTGTTGGGCGCACCGGGCTGGCCGGTGGCCGTGGCGTAGGTCAGCGTGACGGTGATCGTACCGCTGCCGCCCGGCGCCAGGGTCGCATCGCCGGACAGCAGCGCCGTCACGATGTCGCCATCATACGCGCCGTTGGCCGAGCCGTCGGCGAACCCGCTGGCGGTGACTTCGACCGGGTAGGTCTCGGACAGCAGCAAGGCCGGCGACAGAAACGAAACAAGGTCGTCGGTCACCTGGATTCCGGTCTGGGTCAGGTTGCCGGTATTGGTGACGGCGATGGTGAAATCCACCTCGTAGATCGTGGGGAAGACGACGCGCGGTTCCGACACGGTCTTGACGATGTCGAAACTGGGCAGCGGTGTCACCTCGGCGATGGTCGGATCGCTGTCGCCGGTTCCATCGTCGTCCGAGATGTCGGTCACGCTGCCGCCACGTGGCGTGGTGCCGGTGGCGGTCACGGTGTTTGACAGACCGCCGCTGTCGATATCGGCCAGGGTCAGGGTCGCGCTGGCGGTGTAGGTCGCCGTTTCGCCGGGTAGCAGCGTGCCTTCGGGCGATGCCGGGCTGCCATCGGCACCGGTGAAGACCAGCGGCAGGGCGCGCGGGTTGCCGCCATCCAGATCGGTCAATGCATCGCTGACGGTCACACCGGTCAAGGTCACGGTGCCGGTGTTCCGGACGGTTACCGCGTAGGACACCGTATCACCCGCGGCAGCGCCGACCTCGGTCACCTGCTTGATGACGGTCAGTTCCGGCACCGGCGCGATGGTCAGTTCTGTCGGATCGTCGGTGGTGTTTCCGTCCAGGGGATCATCATCCGCCGAAAGATCGCTGACCGGCCCGCCATCCGGATCTCGGGCCGACACCACGGCCGAGTTCACCAGACCGCCCGCATCGACATCGGCCTGCGTGATTTCGTGGCTGAGCGTCCAGGTCGCGGTCTCGCCCGGCGACAGGCTGGCCGGCACGTCATCCGCGATCGGAGTGGCAACGAGGGACGCGCCATCGGCCCGTTCGAAAAGGTCGGTCACCGAAAGGTCCGTCAGGTCGACATTGCCGGTGTTCAGCGCCGCGATCTCGAACACCACTGTTTCGCCGACAAGATTTCCGCTGGACGTCACCCGCTTGGTCACGCTCAGCGACGGCGCACCATCGATCGTCAGAACGGTCGGGTCGTCGCTGGTATTGCCGTCCCCGTCCCGGCCGTCATCGGACGCATCGCTGACCACGCCCGCGCCGGGGTCTTCCGCGGTTGCGGTCACCCGGTTCGAAACGCCGCCTTCGTTGATATCGGCCTGCTGCAACGTGTATTGCGCGGAATACAGCCAGGTTTCTCCGACGTCGAGTTCGCCATCGTTGTCGGTATCCGATGCGGCGATCAGCGCGAAAGGCGCGTCCAGCATGATCGGGCGGCCGTCCAATGTCTGCATGGTATCGACGATGTCGACATTGCTCAGCGTGACATTCCCGGTGTTTTCGACCGACAGCGTGTAGCTCAGAACCGCCCCCGCGACGGGCGCGACCGGAGCCAGAACCTTGGTCGCCTCGAGCGCCGCGACCTGTGCCGGGCCATCGGTTGTCACCTCCGCCGTCGCGGTGACCGGACCGTCGAAGGGATCCAGACCGGTCACGGTTGCGCTGTTGTCGATCGAACCGGCATCGACCATGGCCTGAGTCACCGGGATCGAGAAACCGCAGGCGCGGTTCACCGCGCCGGGTGCCAGCGTCGCGATCTCGCAGCGGTAATCCGGGTCCAGCAGCTCGGACACCGTCAGACCGGTCAGGGTCACGTTGCCGGTATTGGTCACCGTGAAGCGATAACTCAAAGTGCTGCCGACACCGCCGAAGGGCGACGGCACGGCGGTCTTGACCAGCGTCAGACCCGGCGCAGCGGCGGGCATCGCGGTCGTGAGAACGGTCTCATCTCTCACCGGATCGCCATTCGGCGCGACGCCCGAAACGGACGCGGTGTTGACCAGCGACCCGGTGTCGATATCGGATTGCCGCACCGTGTAGTCACCGTCGCAGCTGAGCGCCTCACCCGGCGCCAACGTGGCGGCGCTGCATGTCAGCCCCGGCAGAAGCGGATCCGAAATCGTGATCGCACGCAGCGTCTGGTTGCCGCTGTTGTTGGCCTCCAGCGTGTAGGTCAGCACCTGCCCCGCGCCGGTCACAGGCAGCGTCGCGACGCTCTTGGCCAGCGTGAGTTCGGGTGCGGCATCGGCGGCGACGGTCTCGGACACCGGCGGCGAGGTCACCATGGTATCCCCCGCACCGAAGGTGGTCTCGGCGAAGGCATCGTTCACGATCTCGCCGGCATCCAGATCGGCCTGGGTGACGACATGCGTGGCGCTGCAGGTCGCGACCTCTCCGGCGGTGAAATCCGGGTCGGCGGTGGTTGGCGTGAAACAGGCGATCTCGCCCAGTTCGGTGTCCCGGATGACCACCGGCGCCACGAAGGCCCGCGTGCCGGTATTCGTGACGGTGAAGGTGTAGTCGATCTCGTCGCCCACGGCGGCAAAGCTGGCACCGGCCTCGGCCGTCTTGGTGACGCTCAGCGCCGGGATGCCTTCATTCGGGATGGTCACGCCGACCAGCGGCGCATCCGTCGTCCCGTCGCTGGCGCCCGCCAGGTTGGTGACGCTGCCCAGGTCCACATCGTCAACGGTGACGGTATAGTCGGCGGTGCAGGTATAGCTGTCGCCTGGCGTCAGCCCGTCGACCGGGAAGGCCGGGCAGATCATGTCCGCCGCGGGGATCAGGTTGTCGGTCACGGTGATCGGTTCGGTGATCGTCACGTTGCCGTCATTGCTGACGACATAGCTGTAGCTGACCGTGGCACCGACGACGAAATCGGCCGCGTCGATGGATGCCGCCGTCTTCACCAGGTCGATCGCAGGAGCCTGGACCGCGGGCAGCGACACCGTCGAGGGATCCGAGACGACGGTCCCGTCCGGCGTGCCGCTGGTTGCGGTGGCGGTGTTGTCGATCCCGCCCGCGTCGATATCGGCCTGGACCGTTTCATAGTCGGCGGTGCAGACCAGTTCCGCGCCGGGGATCAGCCCTTGGGCAGGCAGGGTCGGGCAGGTCACGGCCACCCCGGCATCGGCCAGGAACGGGTCGTCGATCACCGGCGCTTCGGTCAGGGTGACGTTGCCGGTATTGGTCAGGGTGAAGACATAGCCGACGCTCACGCCGGTGGCGCTGAACGAAGCCGGGGCCGTCGCCGCCAGCGTCTTGGCCAGCCGCAGCGACGGATCGGCCGGTATCAGCAGTTCGGCAGGATCATCGGTCGTGTTGCCGTCGCCGTCATCGTTGTCGTCGGAGACATCGGTGACCGCCGGGCCCGAGGGCGGTGTGCCCCGCCCCGTCACGCTGTTGCGCACGCCGCCCGCATCGATATCGGCTTGTTGCAGCGTGTATTGCGCGGTGTAGGTCGCGGTTTCGCCCGGCCGCAACGTGCCCTGAGGCGAGCCGAGGCTGCCGCCGCCGAAGGCGGGCGGTGCGTCCAGCGACAGCGCGGTGCCATCGGCGCGCTCCAGGTCTTCGGACGCGATGCCGACCCCGGTCAGGGTGACGTTGCCGGTGTTGGTCAGCGTGATCTCGTAGCTCAGCAGACTGCCCGCGACCACGTCCGAACCGGTCAATTCCTTGACCGCCTCGATCCCCGGCGCGGCATCGATTTCCACAAGTGTCGGGTTGGTGGTGCCATTGCCCGGCACGCCATCATCCGAACTGACCGCGATCGGGCCATCGCCCGGCGTGTCGGCAATCACCCGCACCTGGTTCGACAGCCCGCCCGCGTCGATATCGGCCTGGGTCAGCGTGTGGCTGAGCGTGTAGGTCCAGGTCTCGCCCACCTCCAGCAGGCCGACGATCCCGCCATCGCCGCCGGTCAGCGCGGGCGGCGCAGGCAGGGTCAGCACCGTGCCGTCGGCCCGTCGCAGCGTGTCGGTCAGCACGACGTTGTCCAGTGTCACGTTGCCGGTATTGGCGACCGCGATATCGAAGCTCACCACCTCGCCTGCCGCCGCCGGGTCGCTCAGCGCGCCGGTATCCGCGGTCTTGACCACGCTCAGCGCCGGCGCGGCGGGCAATTCGGTCAGCGTCGGCGCGTCGGTATCGGCGGCATCGCCCGAGACGTCGCTGGTCGGGGTGCCGTCCGGCCCGACGCCGGTGCCCGTCGCCTGGTTCGATACCGCGCCGGCATCGATATCGGCCTGGGTCAGCGCATAGGTCGCGGTGAAGGTGACGGCGCCGCCTCCGACAGCCAGGTCGATCGCGTCGGCCTCGGCATCCAGATCGGCGCCGCCGCTGTCATAAACCGGGATGGGTGTCGTCCCTGCCCCACCGAACCCGGTCTCGGCCACGCCAAGATCGAACAGAGTCACGTTGCCGGTATTGGTGATCGTGTAGGTATAGGTGATGACGTCGCCGACGCTGGGCACTTCGTCGGCGCCCGCGTCGAAACTGGACGCCTTGACCACGGCCAGGGCCGGCGCTCGGGTCAGTTCCGTCGCCGTGGGGTCGCTGTCACCCGGCGCATCCGCGCTGTCGTCCGAGACGTCGCTGACCGGGCCGTCAACGGGGTCGGTCGCGGTTGCGGTCACGCTGTTCGTCACCCCGCCGCTGTCCAGCATCTCGGCCGTCAAGACGACCTGCGCGGTATAAGTCCAGACCTCGCCCACATCCAGCGCGCCGGCGGTGCCCGTGTCGGTTCCGTCGAAGACCGGCACAGGCGCCGGTGTCAGCACGGTGCCGTCGGCATCGCGCAACGTGTCGGTCAGGACCACGTCGGTCAGGGTGACGTTGCCGATATTGCGGACGGTGATTGTGTAGTCGATCACGTCGCCGATCGCCGGCGGGCTCGACAACACCGGCGCGGCGGTCTTGACCACCTGCAGCGCCCCCGCGGCGGTCAGCGGGGTTTGCGTGGCGGCATCGTCGCCGGGCGTGCTGCCGGACAGATCGCTGACCGGATCGCCGTTCGGGTCGGCGGCACTGGCGGTGGCCTGGTTGGCAACACTGCCTGCGTCGATATCGTCCTGCGTCAGCGCATAGGTCGCGGTGAAGCTTACGGTACCACCGCCGACCGCCAGGTCCGCCGCATCGCCCTGACCGTCCAGATCGGCGCCGCCGGATTCATAGACCGGCGTGGGCACCGCCCCAGCTCCGCCGAAGCCGGTTTCGGCAACGGCGACGTCGAACAGGGTCTGGTTGCCGGTATTCGTCACCACGTAGGTGTAGGTGATAACGTCGCCCACATCGGCGCGGCCGTCGCCGCCATCGTCCAGGCTGGCCGATTTGACCACGGCAAGCGCCGGACCTTCGCCAAGATCGACAATGGCCGGTGTGTCGAGATCGTCGGGCACGTCCACGCCCTGCGGGTCCTGCGCCACGACCGATACGGTATTGGAGACACCGCCGGCGTCGATGGCCTGCTGATCGATCGCGAAATCGGCCGTGTAGACCCAGCGTTCGCCGATCGACAGGTTGCCGTCGCTGTCGGTATCACCACCGGAGAAATCGGGACCGTTGCTCAGCGTCAGACTTCCGCCATCGGCATCGGTCAGCGTATCGGTCAGCACCGGCGCGGTCAGGGTCACGTTGCCAGTATTTTCCACGACGATTTCGAAGGTCACGATATCGCCCACCGTCGCCGGGTCGCCGATAGCCGTGTCATCGGCCGTCTTGGTCACGGCCAGCGCCGGTGCCTTGACGATCGGCGACACTGCCGCTCCGGCCTGAACCGGTGCCAGCGCTGTGTTGTCGGGATCGTTGCCCGTGACCTGCGCGATGTTCGTCAGATCGGCCTGCGCATCCACATCCGCCTGCGTGACGGTATAGGCCGCCGTGAACGTCACCACATCGCCGGGCGCAAGCGTCGTCCAGACGCCATCGCCGTCGCTGTCGACCGAAGTCCCGGTTTCGTTGATATCCGTCGTGAGCGTATCGCCGCCCACCGCCAGCGCCACCGTGCCCGCCGCGCTGGTATGCTGATCGCTGACCGTCACGTCGGAGATGGTGACATTGCCGGTGTTGGTGACGGTATAGCTGTAGGTGATCTCCTGGCCTTCGGTGGCGCCGGCGGTGACCGAAGGCGTCTTGACCAGTGACAGGCCCGGGCTCCGAGCGGCGGGGATCGTCAACGCATCGGTGGCCTGCGGATCGCCCGGCGCGACCTCGGACGACGTCACCGTCGCCGTGTTGGTCACGCCCCCGCTGTCCAGATCGGCCTGGGTGACGGTGTAGCTGGCGGTGCACTGATAGAAGTCCGACGGCAGCAATCCGCCCGAGGGAAGACCCGCGCAGGCGAAGGTGCCGATCTTGTCATCGGTGATCTGCGGCACCTCGGTCAGGGTGACATTGCCGGTATTCACCACGGTGTAGGTGTAGGTGACCAACTGGTTCCAGGTATCGATCTGGGCAAGATCGGCGCTCTTGGCCAGACGCAGTTGCGGGTCGCGGTCCGGCCCGCGCACGAAGACCGAACCGGACCCGGTGAAATCCGGAAGCGACGGGTTGTCCGGCGTCGCGGTGACGTTGGCGGTGTTGGTGAAACCACCAAAGGTCGCACCGCCGCCGGTGTTGATCGCGTCGATATCGGCCTGCGTCACCACGTAGGTGAATTCGCAACTTGTATCGGTGGCGCCGGGGGCGATCGGACCGGTCGTGCAACTGGTCGGCGTAACAGGCCGCTCGTCGGTGACGACTGCCTGGCTGAGCGTGATGTTGCCGGTATTCCGCACGGCGATGCGGAAGGTCACCGGTTCTCCCGGACCGGCAAAGGCCGCACCGGCGCCGGGATCGGGATCGACCGTCTTGGTCACGACCATCGCGGTGACGGGTGCATCCAGCGGCTGACTGTGTCCGCCGGTCGCGCCGACGGAGGCGCCTTGCGGGTCGGTCGCTGCGGCGCTTGCGGTGTTGACCAGCGTCTGCGCATCCAGGTCGGCTTGGGTCACGGTATAGGTGCCGGCGCATCGCAGGGCCTCGCCCGGCAGCAGCACGACGTTGGCCGGGGCCGCCGACGCGGCGCCTGCGACAGGCACCACGTCGCAGCTCAGCGACGGGATCAGCGGATCTGTGATCGCCACGCCGCGGAGCGTCTGGTTGCCGCTGTTGGTCGCGATGATCGTGTAGGGCAGAACGTCACCGGCCGAAGCCGTGGCGATCCCGGTATCGGTCATGTCCTTGGCCACCGTGAGGCCCGGCAGTTCGTCGGCGCTCACCGTCTCGGATGCATTGGGCGACGTGACATCGGTGGATGCGCCGCCGGGCGCATACACCGTCTTGGCCACGGCGTTGTTGGTGACGAAGCCGCGGTCCACATCCGCCTGCGTCACCGTGTAATCGAACGAACAATCGTGGCTGGCGCCCGATGCGAAGACCGGCGTGCCGCCACCCGCCGCCGGGCGGCAGGCGAGCGTGCCCATCTTGTCGTCCTCGATGGTGATCGCGTCGCTCAGGCCGACATTGCCGGAATTGGTCACGGTATAGGTATAGGTGATCGTGTCGCCCGCAGCGTCGAAACCCGTGTCGGCCGGGTCGGCGACCTTGACCACGCTGAGCGCCGGGTCGGCATCGACCGGATAGATCGCGTTGTCGCTGGGCGACCGTACCGGGCTGCCGTCGAAACTGCCTGTCGCGAACACCACGTTGGTCGCCGAGCCGAGATCGATGTCGTTCGAGGTAACGACATGGCTCGACGTGCAGGTCAGCGTGTCGCCCGGTTCCAGGGCACCGCCGGGCACAGCCGGGCAGATCGGTGTGGCCAGGTTGTCGGTCAGGGTGATCGGCGCATCGACCGTGACGTTGCCGTCATTGCTGACGACGATCTCGTAGCTGAGCGTGTCGCCGACATTGAAAAAGCCGGGGTTGTCCGTGCCGGTGAAGGTCTTGACCACCGCGAGGCTGGGATCCTGCACGGCGTTGACGCTGACGCTGTCGGGTGCCGACTGCACCGGGCTGCCGTCGAAGACCGTGTCGGCCGTGGCGATGTTGGTCACGGTGCCCGCGTCGAGATCGGCCTGGGCCGCCGTCCAGGTCTGTTCGCACGTCACGCTTGCGCCCGGCGCCAGCGGCGCGGTGGAGCAGGTCAGCGTTCCGGGTATCCTGTCGTCATCGACCGTCACGTCGGCCGTGGTGGTGACGTTGCCGGTATTGGTGACCACGTATTCGAAGACGATGGTGTCGCCGACGCTGTCGAAACTGGACGGCGAGCCGGCCTTGACGCGCTTGTCGATGCCAAGGGCAGGCAACTGGTCTGCCGTGACCGTGGCGGCGTCGCTGTTGGACGTGACGGTCACCGTAGAAGGATCGCCGGGGTTGGCGGGCACCACGGTCTGTTCGGCGCTGGCGGTGGCGGTGTTGGTCACCTGCCCTGCATCCAGGTCGGCCTGTGTCACGGTATCGCTGGCCGTGCAGGTCAGCGATGCGAGCGGCGCCAGTCCGCCCGCCGGAAGCGCCGGACAGGACACGGTGCCGATCCGGCTGTCGGTGATGACCACCGGTGCGGTGATGGTGATGTTGCCGATGTTGGTGACGTCGAATTCGTAGGTCAGGCTTTGCCCGAGCGTATCGAAAGTGCCGGCAAGGGTCGCGGTCTTGGCCAGGCTCAGCGCGGGCGCCTGTGCCGGGCCGGTGACCGTGACGGTCGCGCTGTCGGCGACCGGCGTGGCGCGGACCGCGCTTTGGCCGGTGACGGTGGCCGTGTTGGTATAGCTGCCGGCATCGACATCGGCCTGGCTGAAAGCCTTGGTCGCGCTCAGCGGTGTGGTGTCGGCGCATTGTGTGGTGCTGTCACCCGGAAGCAGGTCATCAAGCGCGCAAGTAAAGCCCAGATCGTCATCCGTGATCACGAGCCCGGTCAGGGTCACGTTGCCGCTGTTCTCGACCTCGAAGGTGTAGCCTTCGGTGTCGGTGGCCGAGGCAAAGACACCATCCGCGGGCGTCTTCGTGATCGTCACCGAAGCGTTTTCCGCCGGACCGGCGACGGTGACGCTGTCGTCGACATCCGCCGGCGCCGCCACTCCGGCAGGTGCATCCGCCGAAGCGGTCGCGGTGTTGGTCAGCGATCCGGCGTCGATATCGCCCTGGCCGATCGTATAGGCGGTCGTGCAGGTGGTGCTGTCCACCTCGCCCGGCAAAAGCGTTCCGATCACGCAATTGACCGGGCTGCCGAAGAACGGATCGGTGACCGTGACATTGGACAGGGTCACGTTGCCGGTGTTGCGGACCTCGAAGACGAAATCGATGCTCTGACCGGCGCTGGTGAACCGAGCAGGCGCGCGTTTGTCGAATGTGAACGCGGCCACCCGCGCCGGGCCGTTCACCGTTTCCGAATCGACCGCGGCGGTGATGTCGGGGGAATCCACGGTGGCGGTGTTGTCGATCTGCCCGGCGTCCAGATCGTCTTGCGTCACCGTGTAGAGAAACGAACAGGACGTATCGGTCGCACCGGGCGCCAGCGTCGGGATCGTGCAACTGAACCCGGCATCCAGAACATCCGTCACGGCCAGCCCGGTCAGGGTCTGGGTGCCGGTATTGGTGACCTGCATCGTGTAGGTGATCTGCTGGCCTACGCTGGCAAAGCTGGCCGTGCTGGCGACCTTGGTGATCGATGCCGACTTGCTGGGCACCAGCGGGTCGACCGGTACGGACTCGGTGGCCGTTTCGCTGAATTGCGCGCCCTGTGCCGGTTGCGCGGTGGCGGTGGCGGTGTTGTCGATCTGTTCGGCATCCAGATCGGCCTGGGTGACGAAATAGGCACCGGTGCAGCTGTCGTTGTCGCCCGGCGCGATGCCGGTCAGCGTGCAGGACAATCCGGGGATCAGCGGGTCGGTGACGGTAACCGACGCAAGCGTCACGTTGCCGGTATTCGTGACGGTGAACGTATAGTCGAGCTGTTCGCCCACCGCAGCGAATTGCGCAGGCCCGTCCTTGGCAAAGGTCATCGACGGCGCCGGGACGACGGGAACACTGGCGGTACTGACATCCGAGGTGACGGTGATCGTCCCGCCAGGCGTGACGAAGGGGAACGACGCCGTCGCGCTGTTGTCGACCGATCCGGCATCCAGTTCGGCCTGGGTCACACCCGTCCGCGTGCCGGTGCAGGTGAAACTGTCGCCGGCGTCGAGCGTGGCCGGTTGCGCCGAACAATCCGCCGTTGCCGACAGCAATGCGTCGCTGATCGTGACCGGTTGGTCGGGCAACAGGATCTGCGTGTTGCCGGTGTTGGTGACAAGAAATTCATAGGCGATGCTGTCCGAGGTCGCCGCGACAGAGGCGGTCGGCGACGATTTCGCTACACCGATCGCGGGCGAGAAACTGGGCGAAACCAGCGCCGTATCCTCGTTGGACGTCACACTGCCCGCGTTCGCAGTCGCGCGGTTCTGCACCGAGTTCGCGACGATGTCGTCCGATGTCAGGACATAGTCTGCCGTACAGGTCACGCTGGCACCCACCGCCAGCGGCAGCGCATCGCATGTGAACGAACCGATCTTGTCGTCGGTGACGGTAATCTCGGTGCCGCCGGTCGTGGCGGTGTTCAGCGTGACGTTGCCGCTGTTGGTGACCTCGAAACTGTAGGTGATCGTTTCGCCCAGCTGGTATTCCGCCGGGGTCAGCGTCGGCGCCGTCTTGGCCAGTGTCATCGCGGCGTTCTGCACGGCCGGGACGGTGACCTGGTCGGCGCCGCTGGACACCGGGTTCGGCGTCGGTCCGGCTTCGGTCGCGCTTGCCGTGGCTGTGTTGACCACTTCGCCCGCATCCAGATCGCCCTGAACGGTGCTGTAGCTCGCCGTGCACACCATCTGCGTGCCGGGCAGGATTTCCGTTCCCGGACAGGTCACCGCGGTCCGGTCGTCGGCCACGGCCGGATTGAGCAGCGTGACGTTGCCGGTGTTGCGCAGCACGTATTCGTATTGCAGCACGACCCCGGTCGCCGCGAAGGTCGTCGGCGACGCCGCTGCCAGGCGTTTGTCCAGGCTCAGGCCGACCGTGCGCGTCGCGGTCACGCTGGCGGTATCGCTGTCGGACGCGGTGAGCCCGCCCACCACGATCTCGGCCGAGGCGGTGTTTTCCACTTGCCCGGCGTTGATATCGTCCTGGTCGACCGCATAGGACGCCGTGCAGACAACCGCATTGCCGGGCGGGATGGCGCCTGCGGGACACGTCGCGCCGCCGGTCAGCGCATCGGTGATGGCGGGCGGGCCGGGAAAGGTGACGGTGCCGGTGTTCACGATGCGGATCTGGTAGGACAGCACGTCGCCGATGCTGTCGAAACCGGCGGTCAGGGCGGTCTTGGTCAGGTCCATCGACACGACCGGCGTCGGCCCCGGCAATGTCAGTCCGGCGCTGTCGGTCACATCGGTGCCGTTCGGATCTTCGGCGGTCACGCTTGCGGTGTTGTCCAGCGTCGTGCCCGAAGTGGCGAAACCGTCGATATCGGACTGACGCACGGTATAGCTGGTATTGATGACGGTCTCGTCACCCGGAGCCAGGCTGGTCACGACCGTGTTCAGCCCGGTCAGCGGGTCGGTCACCGTGACATCGCCGAGCGTGACGTTGCCGTCGTTGCGCACGGTGATCGCATAGGGAACGGGCGTGCCGACCGCACCGAAAGCCGACAGGGTCGAGGTTTTCTCGATCGCCACGACCGGATTCGGCGCGGGTCCGGTCAGGGTCACGCTGTCCTGCCGCGCGCCGAGGGTGCCGTGGTCGGGCACGCCGGTGGCGACGGCGATGTTGGTGACCGACTGGTTGTCCACGTCTTCCTGCGTGACGGTGTAGGTGCCGGTACATGTCGCGAAATCCGGCGTCTGGCCGGGGTTGACGTCCAGGATCACCGTCTTGTCGCATGTCACCGAGGCGATCTTGTCGTCCGCTACCGCCAGCGACCGGATCGGCACCGACCCGATATTGGTCACGACATAGGTGAAATCGACCGTCTCGCCGGCGGTGGTATAGGTTGCGGCACTGGCCGTCTTTTCGAGCGTGTAGCCCGGTGCGACGGTGACGATGTCGATGTTTTGCAGCGACGGTCCGCGGGTGAAATCCCAATAGTTGTCGTTCGGGTCACGGTCGAAGACCTGCGTGGTGGTCTGGCCCGTCGACAGGATGTTGGACAGCAGCGCCGGATTGGTCGAGGTGAACCACCCGGTATCAAAGGTCTGGTTGCCGAAACCGACCCCGAAACCAAAGCTCACCGTCCCGGAATCGTTCGTGGCCTCGGTCGTCAGGCCGGACCAGCTGCCGACATTGAAGCCGTTGAGGATGAGCGAGATGTCCCCCTCGTCAAAGCCCCCTTGCTGGGTGTCGCCGTCGAAGGCACTGAACCGGATATGCACGGCGCTCAGACCGCCGCCGAAATAATCCGAGCAGGACGAGAACCCGCAATTCAGCGTCAGCGGATCGTTGATGGTGAACGGATTGCCGCGGAACCGGGCCGGCCGGCCGCGATTCTGAAACCCGACAAATGCGCCGGTCGGGTCGGAAAACTGGAAATAGAGGTTGCCGTTGTTGCCGACGAGCACGAAGGCGACGCCGCCGGCTTGCGGGTAGTCCGACGGCAATCGGATCGACGTGCCCGGCACCGTCGTGGTGAAGGTGGTCGCTTGAACCGGACCTGCACCCCAGAAAACCAGCGCCCAGACCAGAGCGCACACCACACTGCCGACCGCCCGGCACAATCCTGACAACACCCTGCGTCCCTCGAACATCGGGGCTTTTGCCCCATTTTCGGTTGCGGCGCGTTGTATTTTTGGTTTTCGCGCCCGGAATCCTCGTCAACCCTTGGCGGTAAGGTTAATGACACATGACAGGCAGACAACCGAAAAGTGCCGCGGTGACGGGCTTGCGACGATTTTCCCCCTACAGGTTTCGGACTGGCGGGAAATTCGCGCACCCGCGGGCTTGCGGATCGGCGGCAAACCGCGCGCCGCCCAACTGGTGCGGTCAAATGCCGGGCTCCGGCAACGGATCAGTTTTCGCGAAAAGCCCGCGCCAGGTGGTCGGTCATCGGTTTCACGACATAGCTGAGAACCGACCGGGCATTGGTCTGGAGATACCCCTCGAGCGGCATGCCCGGCACCAGTGTGAGCGCGCCAAGTTGCGCGATCTCGGTATCGGGGATATCCAGTTCCACCACGTAGAAACTCACCCCCGTCTGCGGGTCGGTCAGAGATGTCGGTGACACGCGCCGAACGGTGCCCGTCAGTTCCGGCGTGGTGCGCTGGTCGAAAGCCGAGAAACGGATCGTGGCGGGCTGGTCGACATAGACCTGGTCGATCGATACCGGGCTGACCTGCAATTCGAAGGTCAGCCGTTCGGTCACCGGCACGATCTGCAAAACCGTCGCGCCGGGCTGCACGACCCCACCCTTGGTGAACACCTGCATCTCGTGCACGATGCCCGACACCGGCGCCTTGAGAGCGACCCGGTCAAGCTGTTTTTCGGTGGAGACAACCTGCTGCTGCAATTCGCCGATCTGCGCGACGACTTCGCCCAGGTCGCTGACCACCTGTTCCTTGAATTGGCGGCGGTTCTGCAGGATCTCCAGTTCGGCATCCTGGATCGAGTTTCGGATCCGGGCGATTTCCGACTGGTGTTCCGACAACTGCCCTTCCAGGTCCGCCTCGGACCGGCGGATCGCCATCAACTGGTTGGCCGCGACAAGGCGCTTTTCCTCGAGCGTGCGCGTCGTTTCCATTTCCTGCCGGATCAGCGAAAGCTGCGTGCGTTTTGACGCGATCAGCCCTTCGACGCCGGTGATCTGGTGGCCGAACTGCACCATCTTCTCGCGCAGCTGCACTTCGCGCCCCTGTTGCAGTGCGCGCCGCGCGGCAAAGACCTCGCGCTGACCGATCCGGAAGGTTTCGGCATCAAGGCCCGCCAATAGCGGCGGGAACGGCGCGAATTCGATCGCCGGCAGATCCGCCTGTTCGGCTTCGAGCCGGTCGCGGCGCACCAGCAATTCCGCGAGGCGCGCCTTGTAGATCGCCAGGTTCGCCTCAAGCAACGTCTTGTCGAGCACGATCAGCGTCTCGCCCTGAATGACGGTATCGCCTTCGGAGACCAGGATGTCCTCGATCACGCCGCCATCGAAATGCTGGACCTGCTTGGGCTTGCCCTGGATGGCGATCGATCCGGTCGCGATCACCGCGCCGCTGATCCAGACGAAATGCGCCCAGGCCACCAGCGATCCCAGCAGCACGACGACCCCGATGATCCCCAGCCGTGCGGTCCAGCCAAAGCCGGTCTTGAGCGGTCTATCCATGTGCCGCCTCCGTGCGAACCTGCGCCTGCGCCGCCCGCGCCGCCTGTTGCGCATTCATGCGGCCCAGCACTTCGGCCTTGGGGCCGTAATCGACCTTCTGGCCGTTCTTCAGAACCAGGATATCATCGACGGCCGCGATCGCGCTTGGCCGGTGCGCCATGACGACCACGGTGCTGCCGTTGCGTTTCAGCGTTTCGATGGCCTCGGTCAACGCGGTATCGCCGTCGATGTCGAGATTGGAATTCGGCTCGTCCAGCACCACCAGCTTGGGCTGTCCGAACACCGCCCGGGCAAGACCGATCCGCTGGATCTGCCCGCCCGACAGGGGTTGCGTCACGTAACCGATCTGCGTGCCATAGCCGTCCGGCAGGGACAGGATCAACTCGTGCACATTGGCCAGACGTGCAGCGGCGATGACCTCTTCGTCGGTCGCCTTCGGATCGAACCGGGCGATGTTGTCACGCACCGTTCCGGCCAGCAATTCGAGCTTTTGCGGCAGATAGCCGATATGCCGCCCAAGCTGCGCCGGATCCCACTGCGTCAGCGTCGCGCCGTCCAGCCGCACTTCGCCCTGATCCGGCTGCCAGGCCCCGACCAGCAGCCGCGCCAGGGTCGACTTGCCCCCCGCACTCGGGCCGATGACGCCGAGCGCCCGGCCCGGTTGCAGTCGCAGGCTGAGTGCCGACAGGATCGGCTTGGCATCGATATCCGGCTCCGGAGACGGCGGAAATTTCGTGACGCCGTTCAGGATCACATGACCCTTGGGTTCCGGCAGGTCCATCGCGCTGGCCGGCCTTGCGGCCTGCGCGCGGAACGTCGCGCGCAAGCGCCGGTGCGCTTCGCGCGCGCGGATCACGCCGCGCCATTGGCCGATCACCTGATCGATCGGCGCCAACGCCCGGCCCGCGATGATCGACGCCGCGACGATCATGCCCGCCGATATCTCTTGCTGCAGCGCCAGGTAGCCGCCCAGACCCAGCAGCGCCGATTGCAGCAGCAGGCGGAATGCCTTGGACGAGGTCGTGAATGCCTCGCCCCGGTCGCCGCCGACCTGACCGGTGGCCAGGCCACGCCGGTGCATGTCGCGCCAGCGGTCGAGGATGGCATCCCCCATTCCCAGAGAAAGGATCGTGTCGCCATTAACATGGGCCTGTTCGACAAACCCGCTTTCGGCGGCATCCATGACCATGGCTTGCGCCGTCGAAGGCCGGGTCAGCGCCTGATTGGCAAGCGCCAGCCCCAGCACCAGAAGCGCCCCGGCCAGGGTCAGCATCCCCAGCCACGGATGAACAAGCCAGACGATGCCCAGATAGACGGGCACCCAGGGCAGATCGAAAAACCCCAGGATCGCCGGGCTGCCGACGAACCCGCGCACCGCCGACAGATCGTTCAGCGGCCGGCCCTCCGGGCGTACCCGCCCTGCCCCGGCCCGCATCCAGATCGCGAAGGCTTCGGCACTGACATCCTGATCCAGCCGGTAGCCCGCCCGCGACAGCAACCGGGTGCGCAAGAAGTCGTAAAAGCCGAGAAACGCGAAGGCCACCACCACGATCACGAACAGGCCTTGCAGCGTGGCCACCGACCCGCTCGAAAGCACGCGATCATAGACCTGCAACATGAACATCGGCCCGGTCAGCATCAGGATGTTCACCACGGCGCTGAAGGCCGCGACCAGGATGAATCGCCGTTTCATCGCGGCGATCGCGGCATCGTATATGGATTTCTCGGGTGTCACGCCCTTGCCATTCCCTGAAACTGCGGCTGCCCGGTGTCTTGCCGGAAGCCGCAGCCGATTTCAATTGCCGCAGACCCGCATCAGTAGAACGAGAACTGGTCCTCATCCAGCGCCGCCAGCTGCGTACCGGCCAGGAACAGGCTGTCGCCTTCGCCGAAGTCGAACAGCACCCCGCCGCGTTCGCGGCTGGCGAAGCTCATCAGGTCTTCGAAACTGTCCACCCCGTCGATCTGGATGTTGATGCGGTCGCCTTCGATGGTGCGGTTGCGCCGAACCTGGGTGACGCGGAAATCCGCGATCCAGTCGTTGCCGTCGCCGCGCCCGAAGCTGAAGCTGTCGACACCGCCATTGCCGAACAGAACGTCGTCGCCCGCATCGCCGCGGATCACGTCGTCGCCGCGACCGCCCATGATGAAGTCGTCGCCGTTGCCGCCGTAGATCGTGTCGTCTCCGGCACCGCCATAAAGCCGGTCCTCGCCGTCGCCGCCCAGGATCGCGTCGGCCCCCCGACCACCGAACAGGGCATCGTTGCCCAACCCGCCCGCCAGCAGATCGTCGCCTCTTCCGCCGCGCAGGCGATCCGAGCCATCGCTGCCTTCGACGACCTCGGTGAAATCGTTGAGCACGTCCACGGTCACGGTCGCGGTCGCCGTGTCCTCGCCATCGAAGACGGTATAGGTGAACTGGTCTTCGCCTTCGGTTCGCAGGAACGGCGTGTAGACCAGGGTATTGTCGACGAAGTCCACGGTTCCGCCGGCACCATCCGTCGCATCGATGATCGTCAGCGCATTGCCGTCGAAATCGCCGTCATTGGCCAGCAGAATGGCATGGTCGATGACGAGGCGGTTGAAGACGCTGGTCTCGAACACACCGTCGTCATTCGCGATCGGGGCCGTGTTGCGATAATCCAGTGTCAGCGTGAAATCGTCCGAGATCTCGGTCGTGCCATCGCTGGCGTGGATGCGCAGCGCGTGCACGCCGGCCTCGCCCGAAGGCGCCAGACCGCTCAGGACAGTGCCGTCGAAGGCCATCCAGTCGGGCAACGGGTCGCCGTTCTCCATGGTCAGGGCAAAGGCAAGCGGATCGCCATCGGGTTCATCGAAGCGATCGAGCGGCAGGGTGATGAAGAACGGTGTTCCGGTGGCCAGCGTTTCGCCGAAATCGTCGGCCAGGTAATCGTCGAACGGCGTGACCAACACCGGCGCGTCATCGACCGGGGTGAAGGTCAGCACGAATTCGTCCGAAACGGTGGCCTGCCCGTCGCTGGCGGTCAGCCGCAGGCCGATATCGCCGTTGAAGTCCTGCGGCGGGGTCCCCGAGATCGCAAAGCGTGCCTGGTCGAAGCTCAACCAGTCGGGCAAGTCCGACCCATCGGACAGCGTCAGCGCAAAGCTCAGCGCATCGCCGTCGACATCCGAGAACAGCGCCCGCTGCAGCACGATGTCGAAGCCGGTGTCCTCGATCCCGTTGCGGTCCGACAGCGGCGCCGAGATGACCGGGATGTCGTTCACCGGCGTCACGACCAGGCGCAGCGGCGCCGTGGTGTCGAACACGCCGTCGCTGGCGGTCAGCTCCAGCTCGATCGTGCCGTGGAAATTCTCGGGCGGCCGCCCGGTCAGGCTGCGCGTGATCGGATCGAAGCTCAGCCAGTCCGGCAGCGCGATGCCGCCCGACCGGGTCAGGGTCAGCGTCAGCGCATCGCCGTCGGGATCGGTCGCGACATCTGCGGGCAGCGCGATGGCGATATCCTCGTCTTCGGGTGTTTCCAGATCGGCGATGGGCCCGATTTCCGGCGCGCGGTTGATCGCGTCGACATCGACGGTCAGCGTGGCGGGTGTTTCGGCGGCACCGTCGGACACCCGGTAGTTGACCACCAGCTGGCCGGCAAAGGCCGGGTCGCGGGTGATGACGATATTGCCCTGCGCGTCCAGCGTGGCGGTGTAGTGGTCGCCATCCTCGACCGAAGCGATGCTCAGCGCATCCCCGTCGATATCGCTGTCATTGGCCAGCAGGTCGGCGGCGGCAACGATGAAGGGTTGTTCAATGCCGCCATAGCGGTTGTCGTCCACCGTGACCGGCGCGTCGTTCACCGCGACGATATCCAGCACGACACGCGCCGTCACCGAAAGACCCGTTGCATCGGTGACCGTGTAGTCGAACCAGCCCGGGCCGTTGAAATCGGCCTCGGGCGCGATCTCGATCCGGTTATCGGGCAGCAGCGTGACGGTGGCGCCGTCGCCGGATGCCACGGCGGTGACGCTCAGCGCATCGCCGTCCGCATCGCCGTCGTTGGCCAGCAGGTCGGTGGCGAGGATCGCAAAGGCCTGGTCTTCGAAACCCCGCAGGAAATCGTCGGCCGCGTCGGGCGCATCGGGCACCGGCGCCACGATCACGCCGACCGTACCGGTGGACGTGACCCCGTACTGGTTCGCCACGGTATAGCTGATCTCGTAGGCGCCATTGGCGTCGGGATCGGGGCGGAACAGGTATTGCTCCGCGCCCAGATCCTCGAGATTGGGTCCATCGACCCCGACCAGCGTGAGCACGCCCCCGTCCGGGTCGATGTCGTTGGCGATCAGGGCATTGCCGTCGATAATGGCGAAACCGTCTTCGTCCAGCAGGATATCGGCATCGGCGACGACGACCGGGAAGTCGTCGACCGGCAGGATGGTGATGAACACCTCGCCCACCGATTGCGCGCCCAAAGCGTCCTCGACCAGGTATTTGAACTTGGCGTTGCCGAAATAGTCGAACCGGCCCTGGA
This sequence comes from Thalassococcus arenae, assembly GCF_019104745.1. Lineage (NCBI taxonomy): Bacteria > Pseudomonadati > Pseudomonadota > Alphaproteobacteria > Rhodobacterales > Roseobacteraceae > Thalassococcus > Thalassococcus arenae. The sequence continues at coordinate 454,685 of NZ_JAHRWL010000002.1, read as the reverse complement.
ACACCGCCGTCTCGCCATCGGCAACGACGGTGCCGTTGTCCCCGTCATAGACCGACACGATGCGGAAAGCGTCGCCTTCGATGTCGACGTCGTTGGCCAGCAGCGTGGCGAAGTCGATGCGCAGGGGCTGGTCCTCGTTCACCACGAAGCCGCTATCGTCAACCGTGATCGGCGCGTCGTTGACCGCGGCAAAGTCGATGCTGACCGTACCCGTGCTGTTCAGGCGGCCATCGGTCACCACATAGTCGAACTGCACGACACCGTTGACCTGGTCGTCGGGCACGAACTGGATCGTGCCGTCGGGCAGGACGAACGCGTTGCCGCCATCGGCGCGAGTTTCGATCGACACGAAGCTGACCGTATCCTCGGGATCGGGATCGCTGACGAAACCCATCAGCCCGGCGATGCTGAAATCCAGCGCCGTGTCCTCGGTGCCCTGCAGGTCAATCAACGGGGCGAAGGGAGCCCGGTTCGTAGGCGTGACTTTGAATACGATCAATCCCTCGTCGGTCATGCCGTCGCTGTCGGCGACGACATAGGTGGCCGTCGCTTCGCCAGCAAAATTGATCTCGGGCGTAAAGGTGACGGTATCGCCGTCCTGGGTCAGTGTGCCGTTCGACGGGGTGCCGAAGGACAACACCGTCAGGACACCGCCATCGACATCGGTGTCGTTGGCCAGGATGTCGTCGAGATCGAAGACGATGCTGCCATCCTCGTACCCGGTGAAGCCGTCCTGGCGGGCCACCGGCGGATCGTTGACCGGCGCAAGGTCGATCTCGATCCGGCCCGTGGTTTCGCCCTGCTTGTCGTCCGTGATGACGTAGTCGATGGCGATCAGACCGCTGATTTCGGGATCGGGAACATAGTCGAAGATGCCCGAATGCATGCCGTTCAGTTCGACAGGCGCCTCGGCGGTTTCCTCGACGCCGTCAAGGCTGCGCGTCCACACCAGGGTCAGCGCATCCCGGAACTCCAGCGGCACCAGCGCGGTGACCTGGCCCGTGGCCGCGTCGACGCTCATCCAACCGGGCAGGTCGGAGCCATCCGACAGGGTGACGGCAAAGACCGCACCCTCGGCGGGGGCCAGGCTGTCCGGCGTCTCGACGATCACCGCGCCGGGGCGCAGCGCCACGGCGCCGTTGACCTGATCGTCGTATTCCTGCGCGACGGTGACGGTGTTCGTCACCGGCAGCAGGGTCTGTTCGAACAGCAGCCCAGGCAGGTCGGTGAAGGTATCAGGCACCGTCGCGGTCAGGACGCCCGTCGCCACGTCGAAGCTCATCCAGGCGCGGATCAACGTGCCGTCGCCCAGGGTGGCGGCATAGGTCGCGCCATCCTGGTGAGTGAAGTAGTCCTTGGCGTCGATGGTGATTTCGCGCGTTCCCGCGGGCGGCAGGGCCGCAAGCGCGGTGTTGAAGTCGTCCGAGGCGTCCTCGGCCAGCACCTCGGGCAGCAGCGTCTGGCTGAACTGCAGCTCCAGCGTGTCCGAGTAGTTGCGCGGCACCGTGCCGGTCACAAGGCCCGAACGGGTGTCGAAGGTGATCCAGTCGGGCAGGTCCGACCCATCGGCCAGGGTGACACGATAGCTCGCGCCCTCGGCCCGGTCGAGATGGTCGAAGATATCGACGATCACCACGGTCTGCTGGCTGCCCTGGTGTTCCGGCAACCCGATCTCGACGATGCGGATCGCATGACCATCGACATCGTCGTCGTTGGCCAGCAGAGTCGACAGAACGAAGCTGGTGACTTCGCCTTCGACACCGGCAAAGCGGTCGACGCCCGCATCGGGCCGTTCCGGCGCCGCCGCGACATTGACGAAAACGGTCGCCGGCTCGGCCGATCCCGCGCCCTTGACGTCCTCGGCATCGTATTCGATCGCGAAAGTGCCGAAATAATCGGTCGGCGCGCCCAGCAGCAGCCGCTCGGACAGCGCCGTGACACTGACGCCGGACAGGTCGGTCAACGCGTAGGTTTCGTCGATGACCACATCCATGAGCAGCGAGAACGCCACCGGTCCCTGCATGTCCAGCCGAACCGGCAGGCTGCCGACAAAGCCTTCGGGCGCCTGCCCGGCGAAGCGCATCGTCGCGGCGTCGAAGTCCAGCCAATCCGGCAGGTCCGCCAGGTTTTCCTTGCGCGCGACGATATCGGTGACGCCCGACAGGTTCAGACCGAACTGCCCCTTCGCGGCGAAATGAGACGAGGTCTGCAACAGCGCGTTCACCGCCGGGTCGACGCCCAGGACGGGGTCGATCACGAATTCGAGCGCGAAATCGTCATCGGTGCTGCGCAACCTGACATCCGAGTCGGAATTCGACTCGAACACCACCTGCACGCGGACCGGCTCGGCATCCGCCGCGGGCGCGATCCCCGACAATTGCAGCGACGCCGTGGCCGCGTCGAATTCCAGCCATTCCGGCAGCGGGCGCATGCCCTGCAACTGCGCGCGCGGCGTGAAATCGGCTTCGGTGACCAGCACGTAACCGTCCAGATCGCGCAGCTCGATCAGACCGGCATCAAAAACGGCCAGGCCGCTGGCGATGGCGATGCCGTCCTGCAACCGGTCGGCATCGGCGGGGGTCAGCGTCAGCGACACGCTGTGCGCCTGGGTTTCGGTGCCGGTCGCCAGGGCGCCAGTGTCGAAGTAATGCACGACGACGACCACGTCTTCGGTCTGGCCATCCGGCAGAACGCCGTGAATCAACCCGGCATCCGCATCGAAGAACAGCCAGCCCGGCAGGTCCGATCCGTCGGCCAGACGCGCCACCGCCGTGAGGCCCAGATCTTCGTCCGTTCCGCTCAGCGTCACGTCCCGCGCGACCTTGGGCTGCGTGTCTGTGACAAAGCGCGCCAGCGTCGCGGCAAACCCGCTCAGACCCACCGGCACGTCGCGCAGACCCGCGCCGCCATTGATGCCGACCCAGTCGTCGACCTGCTGCGCCGTCATCCGCACCAGGCCCAGCCCGTCGAACAGGCGTGCCCCATCCAGCTGCGCCGCGATCGCGTCGAGCGCCGCCTGGTCCATGCCGGAATTGACGCTGACATCCAGCGCATAGACCGCCCTGGAGGCATAGCTGCTGTCGAAATCCGCGGTGGGCAGATCCGCCTCGACATAGGAAATCCGCACCACGAGGGATTGCGGATCGGCCGGTGCCGTGTCGGGGTCGATGGACAGCTCGAGCGTCTCGGGGTCGAACGACACCCAATCCGGAAGCGCCTCGCCGTTCTTCAGCGAGGCCACGAACCCCCCTTCGCCGGCGGCGCGCAGCATGTCGTCCCGTCCAAAGACGAACCGGCCCGCCCCCGGTCCGCCATCGGCGGCGATGCCCTGGGCGACACGCGCAAGCGACAGGCTTTCCGTCCAGACCTGTTCGGGGCGTTCGCCGTCGGCCGGTCGCGTCAGCGTCAGCACCACATCGGCCTGCGCCGTCAACGCGCTGTCGTCGAACCAGAAGGCGACACGCGCGGCGTCGAAATGCAGGTCCGCAGGCAGGTCCGTTCCGTCGGCCAGCGTCGCGGTGGCGACGATCCCGGCCTTGGCCAGTTCCGCGCCCAGATCGACCGGCGCGGCGTCACGCTCCCAGTCGACCTGGCCCAGCACCCGCGCGCCGGAGAAGAACAGCACGTCGCCGTCCAGGTCGATATCGTTGCCGAAGGCTTCGCCCGGAATGACCGACAACGCGGTATCTTCGAGCCCGAAGACGATGTCGTCGAACAGGATCGGCCCGTCGTTCTGCGGCAGGATCGAGATGGTGACATAGCCCTGGTCGAACCCGCCTTCGCCGTCGCTGATCTCGTAGGCGAACCCGGCCAGCCCGTTATAGTCGGGCGACGGGGTAAAGACGATCTGTCCGGCCTCGTCGAACGCCACCTTGCCATGGGTGGGGAAGCGCTCCAGCCCGCTGACGGTCAGGGTGTCGCCGTTGGGATCGGTATCGTTGGCCAGCAACAACGCCGGGTCGATCACCAGCACCGCGTCCTCGACGATCTCGAACTGGTCGTCGGCGGCGCGCGGCGGGTCGTTCAGCGGAACGACCGTGATTTCGACGGCATGGGTCGACCGGGCGCCCTTGGCATCCACGGTGTCATACGAGAACCCGGCATCGCCCAGCGACCCGGACGCGGTGAAAGTGATGGTGCCGGTATCGGCGTCGTAGGACATGTCGCCGTTGAAGGCCGAATGCGCCCCGCCGAAGACAAAGCTGTCGCCCTCGATGTCGAAATCGTCATCGAGCAAGTCACCGACGGTGATCTCGCGCACCAGGGTCTGCCGCATCGTATAGCGATCACCGGCGCTGCGCGGCGCGTCGTTGACCGCGTTGAAGAACAGCTCGACCTCGGCGGTGGCCGTCCCGCCATTGCCATCGCTCAACGTGTAGATGAAGCCGGCGAACCCGAAATGATCGGGCACCGGTTCGAACTCGATTTCCGACCCCAGGATACGGCCGCGGCCGTTGGTCAGGTCATAGCGGAGCCCCGAGTAAAGCGGGTTGCCGTCTTCGTCCAAAAGCGGGCCAAGGTCGATGATCGTCAGCGCATCGCCGTCGATATCGCTGTCATTGGCCAGCAGATCGGCGATGGAAATCAACAGCTTGCTGTCTTCTTCACCATAATAGACGCCGTCGTTGCCACCCACCGGATTGTCGTTGACTGGGCGCAGGTTGACCTCGACCTCGGCGGTGGATTCGCGGCCGTAGGGGTCGCGGACGGTGTATTCGAAGAACGCATCGCCGTTGAAATCCTGATCGCCCAGGAAGTTGATGCTGCCGTCCTCGGCAATCCAGGCCGTGCCGTTGGCGGTACCGCGGACCGAAACCAAAACCAGGTCCTCGGTGCCGCTGTCGGCGTCGTTGGCCGTCAAATCGGACAACGCGATCACCACGACCTCGTCCTCGTTCTTGAGGCGGATCAGGTCGTCTTGCGCGTTGAACCGCCCCGCTCGGGACAGCGTGTCGATCGTCGCGCGATCCCAGACCGTGCCATCGGCATAGGCGATTTCCTCGATCCCGGTCTCGCGGCCGAGGAAGTGATCGGTGACGCGCAGCGTGTCGATCAGCAACCCGTCATCCTGTTCCAGTTCGATCAGCAGATCGTCGCCTTCGCGGATGACGGACACGTCCTTGGGCGCCGCGCCGTCCTTGACGGCCACGCGGTCGATATCGGCCGCGCCGCCCTGTTCGACCACCGTGTCAGACCCGGAATCGAACCCGAAGAGATAGGTGTCGGAGCCTGCGCCGCCTTCTTGCGTGTCATCGCCGAAGCCGCCATCGAACTGGTCGGCGCCGGCCGAACCGATAAAGCGGTCGTCGTAGTCCGAGCCCAGCAGCGCCTCGATCCCGGTCAGCTGGTCGCCAAGCGCCTCGCCCGCAAGACCCAAGCCCTGCGCGAGGTCGACCACCACGGCTTCGTCCGCCTGCGAATAGTCCGCGATGTCAAAGCCCGCGCCGCCATCGATGTCGTCAGCCCCGCGCCCGCCGCGGATGATGTTGTCGCCCGCATCGCCGACGACGGTGTCGTCGTGATACGACGCCTGGACGATCTCGATCCCGTCGAAGCTGTCGCCGGCCGCGTCTCCGCCACCGGCCGACCCATCGGCCATGTTGATCGATACCCCTTCGGCGGACAGCGTGTAATCCGCCACGTCGATGCCGTCGCCGCCGACAAAGCTGTCCGCGCCGCGCCCGCCGATCAGCGTGTCATTCCCGGCCAGACCCAGCAGCGTGTCGTCACCGCGGCCACCCCGCAGCAGGTTGTCGCCACCGTCGCCGGTCAGGGCATCGTCATATTGCGTGCCGACGAGGTTTTCGATCGAGATCAGCGTATCGCCTTCGGCGTCGCCACCCGTGGCCGTGCCAGCGGCCAGCGATACCGCGATGCCTTCGCCCGCTTCGGACAGGAAGTAGTCGGCGGTATCGGACCCCTCACCGCCATCCAGCACGTCGGCCCCGGCGCCGCCGGTCAGGCTGTCATTGCCCGTCCCGCCCAGCAAGGTGTCGATCCCGGCATTGCCGCTCAGGCTGTCTGCCCCGCCGCGGCCGGTCAGCAGGTTGTCACCGCCATTGCCCGACAGGATGTCGCCGAAATCGGAACCCGAAAGCGCTTCGACATTCAGGTAGACATCGCCTGCCGCAAAGCCGCCCTGCCCGATCCGCGTGTCCAGCCCGGCGCGCACGCCGATATTGGACCCGGCGAAATCCACGAGGTCATAGCCGGCGCCGCCATCGATTTCGTCGCCGCCATCGCCGCCCAGGATCGTGTCGTCTCCGGCGCCGGTGCGAATCGTGTCGTCGCCGCTGCCGCCGTCGACAAGGTCGTTTCCGTTACCCGTTTCGACCAAATCGTCGCCGGCCCCCGCAAAGACCGTGTTCTGGCCATCCAGTGCAAAGATGTCGTCGTTCCCGCCCAGACCGTGGAACGTCTCGTCCAGCGCGTTGCCGATCAACAGATCGCGGATCTCCGAGCCGGTCTGCACCTGGCTGTAGGTGTCGGACACCGCGCCCGCGGCAAAGCCGGTGTCGAAGGCACCTGCCAGATCGGCGATGCTGTATTCCAGCGTCACCGCACCGCTGAACCCGTCTGCGTTGCGCACGACGATGAATTCGTCGCCATAGATCTCGGCCGCGCCGATGCTCAGGTTCTCGACCGCACGGAACGCGATCACGTCGTTGTTGTCGATGTCGAAATCGTTGGCCAGAAGGTCGTCGATGCGGACAACCCAGGGCGTGTTGAACCCGGCGGGCGCCAGAACGTCATCGACGATCTCGGGGTCGTCGTTGACCGGGATCATCACGATATTCACCGATCCCACATCGGTGCCGTCGGCATCGTCGGTCACGACATAGGTGAAACCGGTCGAACTGACCGAATTGAGGTCGGGCGTGAAGACAAGATCGCCATCGGCATTGAACCGCAGATCACCGTTGATGAAGGGCAGCGGCCGGGCGGACAGAATCCGCAGCGGATCGAGATCGATATCGGTGTCGTTGGCAAGCAAGGTCGCAACCGGAATGACCGTCTCGACGTCTTCGTAGACCTCGATGACGTCGTTGCCGGCGACCGGAGGCGCGTCACCCACGTTCTCGAAATAGAGCGACACGCGCGCGGCGTCGGTCAGGCCCTGTTCGTCCCGGATGAGGTAGAAGAACGATGCGTTGCCCCAGAAATCCTGGTCCGGCACGAAGCGCAGCGTGTCCGCGTCGATCTGCGTGACGACACCGTTGATGTCCTCCGAGAAGCTGACGAATTCGAGCGCCGAGCCTTCAATGTCGCTGTCGTTGGACAGCAGGTCGGCGATGTTGATCTCGACGGCGTTGTCCTCGAGCGCATAGAGATACGGCAACCGGTTCCAGTGATCGGCCCGGGCATCGGGCGCGTCGTTGACCGGCGTCACGTCGACCGTGACGCGGGCACTGGCGCTGCCGCCCTGCCCGTCATCAACCGTGTAGGTGAACCCGCCGGTGCCAAAGAAATTCGCCGCCGTGCGGAATTCGACGGTGGCGTTTTCCAGCAGGCGCACGCTGCCACCGGTGGGCGCGCTGACGCCGGTGATGGTCAGCGTGTCGCCATCGTATTCCAGGTCGTTCGCCAGCAGGTCCGCCGCGGCGACAAGGATGATGTTGTCCTCCTCGACCGACAGGCTGTCCGCCTGCGGATCGGGATCGTTGTTGACCGGTTCGATATACAAGTTGACCTGCGCCGTGGCGGTGCCGCCCTGTCCGTCCTCGATCGTGTAGCCAAAGCTGGCATTGCCGAAGACGTAGTCGGTCGGTGTGACCTGCACGTACCCGTCATCGGTCAGCGCCACCGACACGTTCGCGTTCCCGGTGACCCCGGTGATGCGCAAGGTGTCTCCGTCGATATCGCTGTCGTTTGCCAGAAGCGCGGATTGCGCGATCAGGAAGGCCTGGTTTTCCAACGTGGTAAAGCCGGAATCGGTGCGGGCGACCGGTGCGTCGTTCACCGGTGTGACCTCGATCGTCACCACCGCTTCGGCGCGGCCACCCTCGGGCGTGTTCGCGGCATAGCTGAAGCGCGCGGTGCCGTTGAAATCGGCATCGGGGTTGAAGGTGATCTCGCCGGCCGAATTCAGCGACACGGTGCCGTTCTGCGCGCCGAAGACCTGCCCCACGATCATCCGGTCGCCATCCAGATCGTTGGACAGAAGCCGCTCGGCCGAAATCTGCAAGGTGCCGTCCTCGGCCACCGAAAAGCCGGAATCGTCCCGTGCCTCGGCGACCGGCCGCACGCGGATATCCACCGACGCGGTAGAGATGCCGTTCTGGCCGTCGGAAATCGTGTAGGTGAACTGGGTCGGCCCGGTGAAACCGGCGACCGAGCGGAAGACCACGTTGCCGGTCGCATCGATCTCGGCATAGCCGTCGGGCCCGCCATCGACGGCGATAAGGCTGATCGGGTTGCCGTCGGGGTCGAAATCGTTGGCCAGCAGTTCCGATGCCAGGATCACCACGTCCTCGCCCGAAACCGAGGAATAGTAACCGTCGTCGCGCGCCTCGGGCGCGGTGTTCTCGGTCGCGGCCAGCAATTCCGTCTTGGTCCAGACCACGCCGTCCGAGAAATGGTATTCCTCGATCCCGCCATTGTCGGACGACAATGCGTTTTCGACGGTCAGCGTGTCGCCGCTGGTGGCGAACGAGATGACCACCGTGTCGCTGCCCTTGAACAGACGGACGGCCGAAGTTTCGGACGACACCGCATCGACAAAGAAAACCCGGTCGATGGCCGCGTCGTGGTTGGCCTCGGAAATCTGGTCGTGGCCGGCGCCACGGGTCATGACATAGGTGTCGGCCCCCGCCAGACCGGTCAGCAGATCGTTGCCCGCCGACGCGGCAAAGCTGTCGTCGCCGGCAAAGCCGCGCGCCTGGTCGGCCCGGTCGGTGGTGGCATAGGCGATGACCTGGGCGCGCATCTCGGCGCGGTCCCAGACCGTGCCATCGGCGAATTCGATCGCATCGACGCCGGCACGGCCATCCGCCAGGGCATCGACCAGGATCACCCGGTCGCGTTCCTGCGCGAAATACAGCACCAGGTCGGTGCCTGCCTCGCCCGCCCGCGCGATCCCGCGCACGTCGGCGGGCACCAGGTCAGGCAGTTCCAGAACGTCACCGGTATCGTTGCCGGTATCGGCAATGCGGTCGTCCCCGTCGCCGTCGCGATAGACATAGCGGTCGTTGCCGCCCCGACCGTCGATCACGTCGCTGCCGGCGCCGCCTTCCAGCGTGTTGGCCGCCGCGGTCCCGATCAGCAGGTCGTCGTGGTCGGTGGCCGCGCCGGTGATCATCTGATCCAGCACGGATTGCACCGAGATATCCTCGGCACTGTCCAGCAGCCGGATGGTTTCGACCCGCGCCGCGCCCGTGCCGACCCCTCCGATCACCCGGATCTCGTCCGAGGTTCCGGCGAAGCGGATCAGCAGGTCGATGCCGTCACGGCCATCGCGGGTGATGTCGAGATCGGCCAGCGCATAGCCGGAAATCTCGATCCGGTCGTTTCCGCCCACCGCTTCGGCGATGCGGTCGCGGCCGTCGCCGCGGTGGAAGACATAGACGTCGTTGCCGCCTTCGCCTGCCAGGATGTCGTCGCCCAGTCCGCCGATTAGGCGTTCCTGGTCGCCGGTTCCGGTCAGCCGGTCCGCGCCGTCGGTTCCGGTGATGTCGGTCACCAGGTCGACGGCCAGCCGCGCCGTCGTCTCGGCCTTGGTCCAGACCGTGGCATCGGCAAAGACGATCTGGTTCAACGTCCAGGCGGCGTCCGACGACAGGTAGTTGACCAGGGTAATCACCTCGCCCGTGTCGATCCGCAACAGCAGGTTCAGTCCCTCGGCATCCAGCAGAACCTGGTCCGGCGTCACGTCGGTCAGGGTCAGCCGGTCGAGATCGTTGTTGGAACGGTCGTAGTCGCTGATCGCATAGCTGCCATCGCCGGTGGTATGGAAGAAGTCTTCGGCGAAGACGCTTCCGACAACGCTGCCGGTGGCCTTCATGTCCGCCACGACCTTGTCACGCAGCGCCTTGCCCGACAGAACCGTGCCGTCGGCAAAAGCCAGTTCGTCCATGCGGTAGTCGTTGCTGTCCTCGAAATGGCGCAGAACCGTGACGGTCTCTTCGCCGGGCAGGCTGGCGACCAGATCGTTGCCGACATGCGCCAGCAGGACCTGATCGGGGTTCAGGTCGACAAAGCTCAGCCGGTCGGAACGGTCGTTGTTGTCATAAGCCGTGATGGTATAGCTGCCGTCGCCCGTGCGGTGGACGAACATTTCGGAATAATGATCGCCGATCACCGCGCCGCCGGCTTTCATATCCGCGACGACACGGTCGCGCAGCGCCTGTCCGGTCAGAACCGTGCCGTCCAGGAACGCGATCTCGTCCATCCGGTAGTCGCCGTTCTCGTCGAAATGGCGCTGGATCGTCACCGTTTCACCGCTGGCGCGGGTGATGACAAGGTCGTTGCCGACATGATCGAAGGTCACGCCGTCCGGGCCGATATCGGTGAATTCCAGCCGGTCGACGCGGTTGTTGTTGTCGTAGGCAAGGATCGCGAACGATCCGTCACCGGCGCTGTGCCGGAACAGTTCGGAGTAATGATCGCCGATCACAAGGCCCGACGCGCGCATGTCAGAGACGACACGGTCGCGCAGCGCCTGTCCGGTCAGAACCGTGCCGTCCAGGAACGCGATCTCGTCCATCCGGTAGTCGCCACTTTCCTCGAAATGGCGCTGGATCGTCAACGTTTCACCGCTGGCGCGGGTGATGACAAGGTCGTTGCCGACATGATCGAAGGTCACGCCGTCCGGGCCGATATCGGTGAATTCCAGCCGGTCGACGCGGCTGTTGTTGTCGTAGGCAAGGATCGCGTAGGTTCCGTCGCCTTCGGTATTGCGGAACAACTCGGAATTGTGGTCGCCGATCACCAGGCCCGAGGATTTCATGTCCTCGACCACCTTGTCGCGCAACGCCTGGCCGGTCAGGATCGTGCCGTCCGAAAACGCCACTTCGTCGATCCGGTAATCGCCGTTCTCGTCGAAATGGCGCAGGATCGTGACGGTTTCGCCGCTTGACAGCGTCGCCACCAGGTCATTGCCCACATGCGAAAGGCTGACCTCGTCCGGTGTGGCATCGGCAAAGGACAGTTGGTCGATCCGTCCGTTGTTGTCGTAGGCAAGGATGGAATAGGACCCGTCGCCGACCCGGTGCACGAAGGTTTCTTCGAAGTGATCCCCGATCACCGCGCCCGTCGCCTTCATGTCCGACACGACCCGGTCGCGCAGCGCCTTGCCGCTCAGCACGGTTCCGTCGGCAAAAGCGATTTCCTCGATCCGGTAGTAGCCGTTTTCGTCGAAATGGCGAAGCAGGGTCACCGTTTCGCCGTTCGGCAGCGTCGCCACCAGATCGCTGCCCACATGCGCCAGTTGCACGTCCTGCGCATCGACATCGGCAAAGATCAGGCGGTCGGTATCGCCGGGCACGGCGTAACGCGAAATCGCGTACGATCCGTCGCCAAGCCTGTGCACGATTTCGGGAAACTCCGACCCGAGTGTGACCGTCCCGTCGGCTTTCATGCCGTCCAGCGCCTTGTCCCGGATCGCCGTCTGGTCCAGCACGGTCCCGTCCGAGAACCGGATCTCCTCGAGCGCCATGTCGGACGATGCCCGGAACTGTTCATCGACGACGATTTCCTCGCCGTTCTCCAGCGTGATCCGCAGATCGGTGCCGTTGACGATGCCGAACTGCGCCTGGTCCGGCGTCACGTCGGTGAAGGTCAGGCTGTCGTCCAGCGCCCCCGGGCCCTCGGTCCCGGTGACGATCCCCGCCAGCGCCACGAAGGCCGCCGCATCATAGGCGGTCTGGCCGATCGTGACTTCGGCCACCGACAGCGATCCGTCCGGTTTGACCAGGTTCAGCAGGACGATGAAACCGCCGGGTGTCAGCACATCCAGGTTCTGGCCGAATTGCAGGAAGCCGTAATCCTCGACGGGACCGGGCCCCAGATCGAAGCTGGGCAGCACCTGGTCGAGCGTCAGGAAGTAGACCTGCGTCGGCGTGACAGGCGTTTCGCCGTCGGGCGGCAAAGGCGGCTCAAGCGGCGGGAACCCCGCGTCGGCGGCGACGCGCGCGGCGACCGCGGCCGCATCGAACACGACCGGGCTTTCGATCTCGGACAGGATGATCTCTGCCACGCCGACTTGGTCATCGGGGCGGAAGTAGTCCTTGACGATCGTGGTCTCGATCCATTCGCCCGGCACGTAATGCAGCAGCAGATCGGTGCCGTCCTGTTCGAAGATCACGTCGAAGGTTTCGTAGAACGGCAGTTCCAGCACATCCGTGGTGTAGTCGGGAATTCCGCCTTCCGGGCCCTCGGGGCCTTCGGGGAACGGTACTTCTCCGCCGCCGCCGCTGTCGTCGCGGATCGTGTAGAAGCCATCTCCGGTGCTGTGTTCGAAGGCGTCGCCGCCCGCGGTGCCGTAAACGAAACCGGTGTCGGTCGCATAGCCCTGCGCCACCAGCGCGTCGATCTGGACACCATCCAGAATCGTGCCGTCGGCAAAGGCCAGTTCTTCGATCCGGTCCAGCGGATCGCCCGAGAAATGGTTCCGCACCCAGACCGTACCACCCTGAACCAGCCGGATTTCGAGATCGGAACCGCTCTGGAACAGCATCGCCTGGCCGGGGATGACGTCGCGCAGTTCGACCCGGTCGATATCTTGCGCAAGACCGCGGTCGATGATCGTCGTCGTCTCGGTCGCGTCGCGCAGAACATAGGTGTCCGATCCGGCGTTGCCCTGCAGCGTGTCCGTACCCGCGCCGCCGTCCAGAACGTTGTCGTTTGCGTCGCCGATCACCGTGTCGCGGCCGGAACCGCCGATCACGGCTTCGATATTGGCTATCGTTTCGACGCCGCCGCCGCTGAAGGTCGCCGTGGCCGACGCCAGATCGATGACCACGTTGTCCGAGGTGTAGGTGAAGTCCAGCGTGTCATACCCGTCGCCGCCGTCGAAGACATCCAGCCCGAACCCGCCGACCAGAAGGTCGTCGCCGGCCCCGCCGTTGATCGTGTCCTCGCCGTCTCCGCCATCCACGGTGTCGTTGCCGCCTGCGCCGTTCACAAGGTCGGCGCCACCGCCGGCATGCAGGTAATTGTCGCCGTCGGTGCCGGTGATCGTGTTGTTGCCGCTGCCGGCCAGAACATGTTCGAAATCGACGATGGGATGCACGTCGCTGTTGGGGAACGTGACGCCCTCGGCGGCCAGGTCGATATGGTGGTCGTCGCCGGCGTAACGGAAATCCAGCGTGTCCTCGCCCGCGCCGCCATCGTATTGGTCACCCGCGCCCGAGGCACCGCGCACCAGGTCGTCGCCATCGCCGGCCAGGATCGTGTCGTTGCCCGACCCGCCGTCCAGCGTGTCGTTGCCGCCGCGGCCTTCGATCAGGTCGTTGCCGCTGCCGGTGACAATGGAATCGTCCCCATCGGTCCCTGCATGGGGAACCGTGGCGGCCAGGTCACTGAAAGAAACGCTTTCACCATCGCCGAACACGATGGTTTCAATGGCGAAATTGGTCTCCAGCCCGCGCTTGATGCGGACCGTCTCGGCATTCGGCAATTCGAAGATCAGGTCGTTGCCGCTGCGCGAAATGACCATCTCTGATCGCAGCGTATCGGTGAAGGTCAGCGAATCCGCGCGGTAACTGGCGCGGTAGTCGTTGTCGTAATCCTCGATGGTGTAGGACCCGTCGCCAAGGCTGTGGGTATAGGCTTCGAACCAGAACGTGCCGGTGACGGTGCCCGAGGCCTTTTCGTCGGCCACGGCCCGCGCCGCAAAGCCTTCAATGTCGTAAACAACGCCATCCGAGAAGGTGATCGTCTCGATCGAGCGGTAGGCATTCGAGTCGAACTGGCCCTTGATCCGGATAACCTCGCCATTGTCGATGCGGATCACCGCATCGGTGCCGTCGCTTTCGACGGTCACCTCTGTCGAGGCGACGTCGGTGAAGGTCAGCGAATCTGCCCGCACATTGGCGCGATAATCGTGGTCGTAGTCCTCGATGGTGTAGGACCCGTCGCCGCGCGAGTGGGTGTAGGCCTCGAACCAGAAGGTGCCGGTGACGGTGCCCGAGGCCTTTTCGTCGGCCACGGCCCGCGCCGCAAAGCCTTCAATGTCGTAAACAACGCCATCCGAGAAGGTGATCGTTTCGATGGACCGATAGGCGTTTTCGTCGAAATTGCCCTTGATCCGGACCACTTCGCCATTGTCGATGCGGATCACCGCATCGGTGCCGTCGCTCTGCACCGTCACCTCGGTCGAGGCGACGTCGAGGAAGTCCAGCCGGTCTTGCCGATAGCTGGAGCGATAATCGTGGTCGTAATCCTCGATGGTGTAGGACCCGTCGCCGCGCGAGTGGGTGTAGGCCTCGAACCAGAACGTGCCGGTGACGGTGCCCGAGGCCTTTTCGTCGGCCACGGCCCGCGCCGCCAGTCCTTCGATGTCATAGACCACGCCATCCGAGAAGGTGATCGTTTCGATGGACCGATAGGCGTTTTCGTCGAAATTGCCCTTGATCCGGACCACTTCGCCATTGTCGATGCGGATCACCGCATCGGTGCCGTCGCTCTGCACC
>NZ_JAHRWL010000002.1:300000-439955 GCF_019104745.1 Thalassococcus arenae | reverse complement strand
GTCACCTCGGTCGAGGCGACGTCGAGGAAGTCCAGCCGGTCTTGCCGATAGCTGGAGCGATAATCGTGGTCGTAATCCTCGATGGTGTAGGACCCGTCGCCGCGGCTGTGGGTGTAGGCTTCGAACCAGAAGGTACCGGTGACGGTGCCCGAAGCCTTTTCGTCGGCCACGGCGCGCGCCGCCAGTCCTTCGATGTCGTAGACCACGCCGTCCGAGAAGGTGATCGTTTCGATGGACCGATAGGCGTTTTCGTCGAAATTGCCCTTGATCCGGACCACTTCGCCATTGTCGATGCGGATCACCGCATCGGTGCCGTCGCTTTCCACCGTCACCTCGGTCGAGGCGACGTCGGTGAAGGTCAAGGTGTCGGTCCGGTAACTCGCGCGGTAGTCGCTGTCGTAGTCATCGATCGTGTAGGACCCGTCGCCGCGAGCGTGCACATAGTCTTCATGCGCGATGGTGCCGTAGATCGTGCCGCCCGTGGCCTTTGCATGGGCGATGACCTGGTCCAGCACGTCGACATGTGACCAAGTCGAACCATCGGCGAATTCGATGGTCTCGATCCGGCCCACGCCGTTGGACGAAAACTGGCCAACAACGCGCACTTGCGCGTCACCGGGCAGATGCAGGATCAGGTCGTTGCCGCTGCGCTCGGCCTCGACCAGGCCGGCCGCCGCCTGCGTCAGACGCAAGCGATCGGCGTTGCCGGCGACATCGCTGTCGACGATGACATCGTTGCCATGGGCAAAGTCGACCACGTAAAGATCGTCGCCCTGCGCCCCTTGGAGGCGATCATCGCCTTCCTGCCCGTTCAACGTATCGGCATTGTCCGACCCCACGATGGTGTCGTCAAAGGGCGTGCCCTGCCCGATGCTGCGGGCAAAGAGATCGGCCTTGGTCCAGCGCGTGCCGTCCGAGAACGCCACTTCTTCGATGCCGCGGTCGGCGATCCAGCGCAGGGTGACCTGGTCGTTGGTACCGGAAAAGTTCAGAACGATCTCGTCGCGGCTTTGCTCGATGCGGGTAACGGTCACGTCTTCGGGGACGTAGCCGAACAGGAAAAGCACATCGGCGCTGCCGGAACTGTCGGCGATGACATCCCGCCCGTCGCCGCGGGTGAACGTGTAGGAATCGTTGCCCGCGCCGCCCTGGATGTCATCGTCGCCCAATCCGGCAAAGATCGCGTCATTGCCGTTGGTTCCGGTGACATAGTCGTTGCGATCACTGGTTTGCGCATCGACGAAGGCCTGCAGCAGATCGGGCAATTGCCATTCGATCCCGCCAGCCAGCTGGATCACCGGCCAGCTGCCGGCCAGCAGAACGTCCTTGAGCACCAGCTGGTCGCCGGTTTCCGGCGAGGTCAGCACCAGGTCGTTGCTGCTGGGCGCGGCGCGCAGCACCTTGAGTTCGGCGACCGAAAACTCGGTCATCACGATGGCAGCGGCGGCAGGCGCCGCAACGACCTTCACCGTGTCGATCCCAGACCCCTTGGCAAAGACCAGCTGCGTATCGGCGCCCATCGTGATGACGTCGGATCCGCGGCCCGGTGCGATCTCGGTCAATGCGTCGCTGTCGCGCGCGTCCAGAACGTTGTCGAAATCGTTGGCCTCGGCCAGCAGCAGTTCGGCGCGCAGCGCCGCAACGCCCAGTTCCGCGCCATCCGCGAAGACGAAGGTTTCGATCCATTTCGACTGGTCGCTCGATGCCGCACCCAGAACGGCCAGGATATCGCCGTTCTGGCTGAGCCGGATGATCAGATCGCCGTTCAGCACTTCAAAGCTGACATGCTCGCGTGTGACGCCATTGCCGAACTGGATGCGGTCGATGCCGCCGGTTTCGATGATCGCGTCGCGGCCGTCGCCAAAGCCGAAGCCATAGCTGTCGTTGCCCAGGCCACCGCGCAACTCGTCGGTGCCCTTGCCGCCGGCCAGCACGTCGTCGCGGTCGTCAAAGCCGATGATCTGGTCGGCGCCATCGGTGCCCAGCACCATCCGCCCCTTGAGGTCATCCAGCGTCAGGACGCGCCCGTCGGCGAAATGGAACTCCTCGACCGAGGTACCGCCCAGCCCGCCCGCGATGGTCAGCACGTCGGTCGCGTTGCCCAGATCGATGATCAGATCTTCGCCCACGCGGCGCAGCACGAGGTCTTCGACCGTGACCGCATCGCCGAAGATCACCCGGTCGATCACGCCGGCACTGTCGGCCTGTTCCTCGATCCGGTCGAAATCGTATTGCACGCCGAAGGCATAGGTGTCGGCCAGGTTGCCGCCGATCAGCGTGTCGTCGCCCTGCCGGCCGTCCAGCGTGTTTTCCTGGTCGGGCGTTCCGGTGATGACGTTGTCGCCCCGGTTGCCGCCGACGATCTGCAACAATTCCTCGACATCCGAGATGTGCCAGCTGGTGCCGTCGACGAAATCGAACCATTCGACGCCGTCGGTGATGTTGCGGAACTGGTTGCGCACGCGCAGCGTGTCGGTGCGGCCGTCGATGGTGATCAGCAGATCGTCCTGGTCGCGGCTGAACTGGACGTTGTCGATG
The DNA here is from genome assembly GCF_019104745.1 of Thalassococcus arenae. Classification (NCBI taxonomy): domain Bacteria; kingdom Pseudomonadati; phylum Pseudomonadota; class Alphaproteobacteria; order Rhodobacterales; family Roseobacteraceae; genus Thalassococcus; species Thalassococcus arenae. The sequence continues at coordinate 437,417 of NZ_JAHRWL010000002.1, read as the reverse complement.
CTGATGTCGTCGCCAAAGGCGATCCGGTCGTCGGTCTCGACCTCCTTGCCCTTGCGGCCGTCCCAGACGGTGCGTTTCTGCACGTCCTCGATGACGTCCTGGCCATAACCCACGTCGAAGCGATAGATGTCGCCGTCCGAACCGCCGATCAGCGTGTCGTCGCCGGCGCGGCCATCCAGCAATTCCGAAAAGTCGCTGCCGCGCAGCACTTCGGAGGCCGAAGTGCCGATGACGTCGACGTCTTCGGGGTTGAGATCGGTGTAAAGAACCGTGTCGAAGGTTTCCGACAGCCCGTCATTGTCGTCGAAGTCGAAATACTCGACGGCTCGCGCCTGGGCGTCCTCGCGCAGGTACTGACCTTTCAGCACAACCCGCGCCCCGGTCGACGCCACCTCGAAGATCAGGTCGACGCCGTCGCGCAGGATCTCGGTATCCTCGAAGGCGATGCCGTTCAGGCGCAGCCGGTCGCCGCCGCCGCCGGCATCGACGATGGTGTCGTTGCCGTAATCCGGACCGTAGACATAGATATCGCTGCCGCCGAACCCTTCGAGCCAGTCATCGCCGGCACCGCCATCGATCAGGTCGGAGGTCAGGAAGCCGTAGATCGTGTCGTCGCCATCGGTCTTGGCGGCATCCACGAAAGCCTGCAGCAGCTTGGTCCACGACCAGACCGTGCCGTCGCCGAACACGAACTGCTCGATCCGGTTGGTCCACATGAAGGTGATCGCCTGGTATTCCAGGAAATCCTTCAGGATGACGCCATCGTCGGTGTTCTCGACCCGCATCGTCAGCGTGTCGGACGGGCCTTCGCGTTCGAACACGAAATCGGTCCAGCGCAGATCGTCCTGGAATTTCAGGGTGTCGTCCGGTGCCCCGAACAGGCCCAGGCTTTCCACATCGGCATCGTGCAGGACGTCGAGCCCGTAATCCAGACCGTAGAGATAGGTATCGCCGCCGCCGCGCCCGGTCAGCAGGTCGTCGCCCGCGCCGCCGTCCAGCGTGTCGGTGGTGATGAAGCCGTAGATCGGGTCTTCGCCATCGGTCTTGGCGTTCTGAAGCACCCGCGCGGTCATGTCCTCGAAATCGATCGACGAGCCGTCCTCGAAGGTCAGCTGTTCGACGATCGACGGGCCGACGTAGTCGAAACGGAATTCGTCGTTCAGGCGCGACCCCGTGGCCTGGTCGAACATCCCGATGAACCCGTCGAGGTTCCAGCGCATGCCGCCGAACTGTTCCTCGATGGTGATCCGGTCGCCGGTCGGATTGCCGTCCTCGTCGACCACCACGATCACCAGGTCGGTGCTTTCGCCGGCGCGCGTCAGACGCACGTCCTCGGCGGTCAGGTCGCCCAGGAACATCAGGTTGTCAAAGCCGCCCTTGCGGAAATCGACGACCTCGGCCCCGGCCTCGCGTTCCCGAATGACGTCGACCCCGTCGCCGGGGCGGAAGATGTACATGTCGTCGCCGACGCCGCCGATCAGAACATCGTTGCCAAGCGCGCCGATCAGCACGTCGGTGTCGCCCGAACCCACGACCACGTCATCGGTGTCGCGGGGATCGGAAACCGCCATGGCGATCAGGAACGGATCCCAGACCGCGCCGTCGGAAAACACGATCGACGACATCTGCGTCTGCAGTTGCTTGTTGCCCTGGAACGGGTTCAGCTGGCCCAGGAAATGGTTCTTGACCGTCAGGGTGCCGCCAAGGTCGGGGCCGGTCAGGATCAGGTCCTGGCCTTCGCGCCGGGCGACCACATCCTTGGACGACAGGTAGCTGAAGCGCAGCTCGTCGCCGGCGGAAAGGTCGATATCCTCGATCGTATCGTTGCCGAAATCGGCCCCGACGAAATACACGTCGCCGCCGCGTCCGCCCTGGTAGATCTGGTCGCCGCCGGACAGGTAGATGAAGTCGCCCCGGCCGGTGCCCACGACCTCGGTCGCGTCCGCGGCATGGTCGATCAGCAGCGTCTCGTCCATGCGCAGGATGTTCATCACAGCGCGCAGGTCCAGATCGATGCCCACCTGTTCGAAAGCCGGAAGCACCATCTGCAGGATGAATTTCTGATCCACCCCGACCGCAGCACCGCCGATATTGTCGCTGCCATCGACGACGTAATCCGCCGTCACGTAGGACAGGATCTGGTTCCACTTGGTCAGATAATCGAAGGCCGCATCGTAACCCGCTGGTGCCGCTTCGAAAATCGCTTCGAACATCGGCGCAAGCTCGCGATCGGTCGCGCCGGTGAACTTGTTGGTTTCCGCATCGAACGCCAGATCACGGGCGAAGTCGCTCAGACCGCCTTGCAATGCCATCCGCACGGCGACACCGCGGCTGGTGGTGATCCAGCTATCCAGCATCAGATCAAGAAGAGAGATCATCTCCTTGATACCGCTGACATATTCCGTTTCGCTCAGGCTGATGTCGCCGCTGCCATCGACCGAGTAATCAATCACCCCGGTGGCGCTGTCGACACGCGCCGTCAGCATGGCGGGGCGGAAATCGATGCCTGCCGTCGTGGCGATGGCAAAGTTGAACTGGCCAGGCGTCAGCAGCTCGACCCGGAAATTCGACCCATCGGCCGAACCGACCTCGTCCAGCGTGTCGAAATCGACCTCGAAATTGCGCAGGTTGAAATCGCGTGCGTGGCCGTTCTTGTGCTGCAGTTCCAGCGCCCGGTCCAGATTGCGCGCCCAGACATAGAAATCGCCATCGCGGTCGGTGACCTGGACGGTATAGTCCACGGCCTGCTCGTCGATGATGTACAGCCCGATATGATCGACATCGAGATTGGCCAGCGGGCTGAACTGCAGGTCTTCGATCCGCCATTCCTGCCCGTCGGCAACCGCCTGCGCCACCAGGTCGGCGCGGGTCGGTGCAGCGATTTCAACCCCATCCGCGTCCAGCACCGGTGCGCCCGAGGCCAGCCGCCAGGAACCGTCGCCGTTCTGGATGCCATGGTCGACGACCACCACGCGGTCATCGACGATCTCGGCCAGGTAGGGCCGCGCTTCGCGTGCCTGCAGCGGTTCGCCGCGCGACGACGGCGAAAACGCCTGTTCCAGTGTCCAGGTTTCCGCCGTGCCTGCCGATTGCGCCAGCACGTCCTCCAGCGTCGGCCGCGTCAGCACGCCGCCCTGCCCATCCACGATGTCGGCGCCCGAGGCCAGCGTCCAGTATCCGCCCTGCGCGTCCTCGACAAAGACGCCGCGATCCAGCAGCTCTGTGCCGTTCGCGTCGGTCCGGGTCAGCACCGGCGTCAGTTCGCGCGACAGTTCGAGCGTCATGCCCCAGCGGCTCAGCGTCTCGGACGCCTGTTCGCGCAGGATTTTCAGGTCCGGCACCGTCATCAGGGCGGAATCCCGCGCCACGATCTCGGCCAGTTCGAAATCGTTGGATTGCGCCACCGACAGCGCCACGACATTGCCGACGCCGCGCATCTCGATCAGCCCGTCGCCCTTCAACCAATCGGCGATGCCGTTTTCGCCGCTGAAGCGGGTCAACATGTTGTTGACTTCGAACGCGGCGTCATAGGCCGTCGACACCAGCCCGCTGTCGAAATGCACGCGGATATAGTCGAACAGGGTCGTGCCCTGCGGTGTCGTCACGTCCAGCGGGTTGCGCGACAGCTCGATCGTCAGGATGCCCTTGTCGGCCAGCGAACTCAGCTCGCCCTCGTCGGTTTCGCCATCCTGGTCGAAATCCTGCCAGACCAGCAGGTCGGCATAGATCGCGTCGCTGGCGTCGATGACGCCGTCCTGGTTGGCATCGTACTGCGCCAATTCGTCGATGCCGGACACCCCCACATCGCCGAACAGCTCCGAGATATCGTCGATCTTGCCGTTGCCGTCGCGGTCCAGCGCCAGGAACCCGTCATCGCCCTTGAGCCAGCCGGTGCTTTCCTTGAAGAAATCGCCGTCCAGATCGAAATAGACCTTGGATTCGAGCCGCGACACGGTCTCGATCCCGTCGCCGTCCAGGTCGATGATCAGCGGATCCTCATGCGCTGCCCAACGCACGTTCTTGCCGATCTTGACGGCGGTGAAATAGGCCGTGAACAGCAGATCCAGCATGCTGAGCAATTGCAGACCCGCCGAGGCGACCCAACCGACGGTCGTGGTGCCCAGAACGTTGGCGATGGTCTTGAGCGCGATGAAGATCGCCGCGTTGGGCTGCTTGAACGACATCGACAGATCGCCGACCAGCCACAGGTTCCAGCCGAACAGGTGACCCGCGAAATTATCGTAGTTCTTGAACAGCATCGCGCCGATGGGCAAAGGCTCGCCATCCGGGCCGACAACCTCGTCGTTCTGCGGAAAGCCCGCGAACATCGCGAATTTCGACAGCGTCCAGGTCACCAGGTTGGTGACCAGCAATTCCTGTTCCTCGGGGCGGTGGCTGTAGACGATCCAGGGGATGAAGTTGTCGAAATAGATGCCGAAATAGCCGCCATCGCCGATCATGTTGATATCGCCGGCCAGTGCCCCACCCACCGACAGGCTGAGCCACAACGGCACCCCGGACGACCCGCCCACCAGCGGCACACCCATCAACGCCAGGTAATCCGACGTGCCGGGGTCCATCATCACGGTCCCGGAATAGTACCAGATCTTGTCCGAATTCTCGTAGGCACCCTGGTCGACGGGGGCTTCTTCCAGTTCCCCCTGAACGTTGATGGACTTCACCGTCGTCGTGTAGGTATCGCCGTAAATTATCCCGCCGGCCGACGTGTTGTAGATCCAGTCCCGACCTGGCCCGCCAATGGTGACCGCGCGCTCGCCGCCCCAGACAAACAACCAGTCATCGCCGTCTCCGCCGTCCAGCAAAAGCTGCATGTCGGTTTCGGCCTCGAGACGAATATCGTCACTCTCCAAACCTTGCAGCGGCGCTTCGCCGATCGGATCGCCCTGGTTCAGCGTCTTGGGCCGGTACCCCAGCAGGACATCATCACCATCACCGGCCCTGACCTCGCCATAGCCGACATGCAGGATGGCGTTGTCGAATTCATTGCCGACCAATTGCGCGGCATCCTGACCGACAAGCCAGGCGTCACCGTGTTCGCTCGATGCTTCGACCTCCGCGGAATAGGCCGCCTGCAGCAGGTTCGGCGGTCGGCTGATGCCGAACACATGTTCGGCGATGCTTTGAGAAAACTCCTGTAGCGCGTCCATCAATGTGTTGAGCTGAATGGCTTCCATGAACGCCAGCGCCCATTCGGCAAAGGCCTTTAGCCATCGGCGTGGTGCTGCGGAATCCTCGTCATAGGCTTCGACAACATCCCTGAAATAGTCCTCCAGACTGCCAAAGGCCCACAGACCGACAACAGCGGCGGCAGCCAAAGGCCCTCCGACGGCAGCAGCACCGATGGCAGCTCCGATAATCAGGCCGGTTTCAATTGCGGTTGCGGCCAGCCCGTAAGTGAAACTGTTGGCGAGAATGAACGCGTTGCGCGTAGCCCAACTGTCGAAGCTTTCGCCGGAATCCTTCGTCTCGGCCCGGAACTTGGTGTAGACCATTTCGACCGACAGGATGAGCGCCAACGGTGTCGGCTTGAGCCCCCGAAGACCCGACTTCGTGACACCATCCGACAGTTCCCAGACACCCGCCTGGTTTCTCGAGAAATCGAACACTTCCGGGTTGATGTCGTACAGCGTTGTCGCCGAAGTCCGCAACAACTCGGCCGACCGCGCCTCACCCAGCGTTTTTACACCATCCATCGACAGATACGTCGTGAGGTAGTCGAAGTTGTTCGGCAAATTGGGAAGCAATCCGACCGGTCGATACGCCCGAAGCAGGTCTTCGGTATGATCGATCAGCGCCAAACCGCGGTCGCTTTGTAGTTCGACGCCGATCCTCGCGATATCGTTTCCGAATGACGAAATGATCTTGTCACGGGCGATCAGTTCGGCTTGCCGACGGATTTCCAGATCCGGATCCGGCGTGTCGTACGTATTGGAAGGAATATCGTACAATCCGGTATCACGATTGACATGCAACCGGTCGTAAGACAGGTCCTGACCTGCGACACCCGCCCGGAACGACTCCACCCCATCCGTTGAATAGCTGCCCGGATTCGTCAGGTCCAACGTGCCCGCTATACGGTTCATGTTAAAGGATTCATTGGCACGCGCATTGTGCGCATCCGCGGAATCAATGACACCGGTTTGGACAAACCCATCCGCGTTGTTGAATATCAGCAGCGGCCTATCCGTCAGGCCCGCTTCGCGCACGCCGTCCGTCTGAATGGCCATGTGCAGAAACTTGTTCAGCCCCTGGTGTTCTCGCGCCATGAAACGCGAAGCGAAATCATCTGCTTGGCGTTCAGCGATTTCCACATCCGTACCGACAGAGAGCAGTCGGCTGAATTCCACGTCCCGCACGTCGGCGCCGCGCATTTTGATTTCATCTATTCGCGCTCTTACGAAGTCGTCGTATGCGCTGTGACTGCCATTGTGAGTGGCAACGTTCAGTCGCAACGCGTCAACCACGCGGGACGGGACGTAGGTTCCGTTCAGGTCGAAATCGTTGTGAACATAACGAAATTCACCCGCTGCATCCGAAGTGATGCTGGAAAAGTATGCTCCATACCGGTATTCAGGAAGCGTTCCATTGCCACCCGGTTCTGCACCCGATGCCTGAGTCAGTATATTTGTCGGCGTTGTATGGTTGCGCTGCCCGATCGCCACCCGCGACCCATTGTCTTCGGGCGAAAAGAAAAAATAGTGTTCCTCGGCTCCCGCGGAATACCCGTCTCTTATCGTTCGGAAAAACGGGTTTTGCGGAGCATTGGTGAAAGCGGGGTTGGCCGTCGGATCAAAATCGTTCACGGATCAATACTCCAATAACAGGCAATCAACAAACATTAGACTTCAGCCCATTCGGACTGAGCACGATATCCTGTAAGGCCTAGCGCCTTCATTTTTTCGAACAGCGAGTCACGAACAAACACGCAGTACCAATGGAATCGGTAGTCGTGCCAAACGGCCATATCCTGAATAACGTTTTTCCGGACTGCCAGTCTTTCGCGGGATTTCGGAATGCCATCTGCGACATATGTCCATGAATGGCGCCCGTCGGGTTCGCCGCTCACGGTTTCTAAACCACCAAACGACGCATCGATTGCATCGACTTTGCGATGGACATGCCAGACGTAATACCGTGCCGGGTAATCCGTTCCGTCGGCATTCTTGATCGCAATAGGGAAGAAGGTGAATCCATCACCCGCGGGTTCTTCGGACTCGATCGCGTCCTTCATGCGCTGACTGACCAATTTGCCTGTCACACTTTCATGTATGTAATCCGGCAGCTCGGTTCCTTTTTCGAGCCTCAGGCATTTCGGAACCATGCTTTCAGGGCGCTTCAACTCAAGCGTTCGACCCCAGAACGGTTGTTTTCCGGACTTGACGACCTCGATCAGATAGTCGCGTTCCTTCTTTTTCTTGTATTCAACGAAATCCAAAGACGCTTGCTTGTCGGCTTCGGTGCAAAAGTTCAACCAATACTTGTTGTAGTGTTTTCCACCCGAATCGATATCCAGTATCACCGCCACGGTTCAGCCATCCTCTTCTTTTCGGCTCCGCGCCCCCAGCTTCTGCAGCGTCTGCTCGTCCACCAGGCGCGGGATGATCGGGTGCAGGCGCAGTTCGCCCTGTTTGGCGACCTGGCCGAAGCCGGCGATCACACGGGCCGTTGATTTCTGGTCTGGGGCGATGACGTCGAGCAGCCAGTTGATCTTGCCGCTGGTCCATTCGTCGGCCTTGAGACGGACCGGGAAAACCGCCGCCTTGATCTGTTCGCGGATCTTGCGGTCGACCTCTTCGGACACGCTGGCCCAGATCGCGATACCCGCGAGATCGGCCATCGGGTTGTCATCGGCGTCGACCTGCTGGGCGATCGCGATCCGGTCGCGCAGCATCGGTTCGAGGATCAGGTGATTGAGATCGGCCAGCGTGTTGTGGCGGTAGCGCGGCAGCGCCATCATCGCCAGCGCGACCTTGCCGAAATTTTCGCGTACCTGATTGCGGACGGCCGCAATCTTATCCAGCACGTCCGGATCGATTCCGGCGTTCGTCTTGTCCATGGCCCATCCCACGTTTCGTTTTTTATTGGGCCCAAGACATACCGACCCCACCGCATCACTCCGTCTTTGCGACGGTTACTCAACGATCTGGGAAAACAGTCTATTCCACCCCTGATTGATCGCACGCTAGCCAATCGCCACCGGTCGGGCAAACGAAAAATCAACCGCAAACGCTTGACGAATTGAACTGTGGCAACATCTACCAATCTTGGCGTCGCTGCGTCGACAAACAGCGCGATCCGCCCTGATTGTCCGATCACGCAGAGGCCGCAGCGGGCCGGCGCAGCGCCCGTCGTCCCGCGCGCGGCCGCAACATCAACAGAGCGCCATGTCTTTCCCGCCCGGACGGATGGCCCTAGTCTGGCCACCGGACAATCGGAGCGCCCCATGCCCTACCTGATCCTCGCCTTTGCCGTTCTGGCTGAAACCATCGGAACGACGGCCTTGCAGGCCTCGCAGCAATTCTCGCGGCTGGGGCCTTCGGTCATCGTCGTCCTGGCCTACGCCGCCGCCTTCTACCTGCTTGCCCTCGCGCTGAAATTCATTCCCGTCGGCGTCGCCTACGCGATATGGTCCGGGCTTGGCATCGTGCTGATCGCGCTGATCGGGTTCGCCGTTTTCGGCCAGCGGCTGGACCTGCCCGCCATCGCCGGCATCGGGCTGATCATGGCCGGTATCGTCGTCATTCAGCTCTTTTCCGCATCGGCCGGTCACTAGGCGCTGGCCTTTCCGGCCACGCGCGGTTACGTCGCGCGCAAACCAACCGGAAAGGGCCCTGTCATGGACCTGCGCAACATCGCGATCATAGCCCACGTCGACCACGGCAAGACCACGCTTGTGGACGAATTGCTCAAGCAATCGGGCGCGTTCCGCGAAAACCAGGCGGTGGCCGAACGGGCGATGGACAGCAACGATCTCGAGCGCGAACGCGGCATCACGATTCTGGCCAAAGCGACTTCGGTCGAATGGAAAGGCACGCGGATCAACATCGTCGACACGCCCGGGCACGCCGATTTCGGCGGCGAGGTCGAACGCATCCTGTCGATGGTGGACGGCGTGGTGCTGCTGGTCGACGCCGCCGAAGGGCCGATGCCGCAGACCAAGTTCGTGACATCCAAGGCGCTGGCCCTTGGACTGCGCCCCATCGTGGTGCTGAACAAGGTCGACAAGCCCGACGCCGAGCCCGACCGCGCGCTTGACGAATGCTTTGACCTGTTCGCCGCGCTGGATGCCGACGAGGACCAGCTGGATTTCCCGCATCTCTACGCCTCGGGGCGCTCCGGCTGGGCCGATACGGCACTGGACGGCCCGCGCAAGAACCTCGACGCGCTGTTCAAGCTGATCGTCAACCACGTGCCCGCGCCCAAGCAGATCAAGCATGCGGACGAGGATTTCCGCATGCTGGCGACCACGCTGGGCGCCGATCCCTTTGTCGGGCGCATCCTGACCGGACGGGTCGAATCCGGCCGGCTGAAGGTGGGCCAGACCGTGCAGGCGCTGTCGCGCGTGGGCCAGAAGATCGAGCAGTTCCGCGTGACCCGCATCCAGGCCTTCCGCGGCCTGACGATGCAGGATATCGACGAGGCGCGCGCGGGCGACATCGTCTCGCTTGCCGGGATGGCCAAGGCCACCGTGGCCGACACGATCTGCGCGCTGGCGGTCGAAGAACCCCTGCCCGCCCTGCCCATCGACCCGCCGACGATCACCGTCACCTTCGGCATCAACGACAGCCCGCTGGCGGGCCGCGACGGCAAGAAGGTGCAGTCGCGCGTGATCCGCGAACGGCTCATGAAAGAGGCGGAATCGAACGTCGCGATCAAGGTCAAGGACACGCCGGGCGGCGAGGCCTTCGAGGTGTCGGGCCGCGGCGAATTGCAGATGGGCGTGCTGATCGAGAACATGCGCCGCGAAGGCTTCGAGCTGTCGATCTCGCGCCCGCAGGTCATCATGCGCGACACCGCCGACGGGCTGCTGGAACCGATCGAGGAAGCCACGATCGACGTCGACGACGACTATTCCGGCGCGGTGATCGAAAAGCTGACCGGCACCCGCAAGGGCGAGCTGGTGGAAATGCGCCCCGCCGGCACCGGCAAGACCCGCATCATCGCCCATGTGCCGTCGCGCGGGCTGATCGGCTATCACGGCGAGTTCCTGACCGACACCCGCGGTACGGGCGTGCTGAACCGCGTCTTCCACGGCTGGGCGCCGCACAAGGGCCCGATCCCCGGCCGCCGCGCCGGCGTGCTGATCTCGATGGAGAACGGCGAAGCCGTGGCCTATGCGCTTTGGAACCTCGAAGAGCGCGGCCGCATGTTCGTCGAGCCGCAGGAAAAGGTCTATACCGGCATGATCATCGGCGAGCATTCGCGCGACAACGATCTGGAAGTGAACCCGCTCAAGGGCAAGAAGCTGACCAACGTCCGTGCCAGCGGAACCGACGAGGCCGTGCGCCTGACCCCGGTCAGCCGGATGACGCTGGAACAGGCTATCGCCTATATCAACGACGACGAACTGGTCGAGGTGACGCCGAACGCGATCCGCCTGCGCAAGCGCTATCTGGATCCGCACGAACGCAAGCGGATGTCGAAAACCGCCTGATCCCTTCCGCTGGTGGCATTCCGCGACTAGGCTGGTGCCGGGAGGCAGGGCGTTGAGACGGCTACTGGCATTGAGCTTTGCGGGAATGGCGGGCGCGGTGATGGCGCAACCGCAGGCTTGCGACAACGGCATCGTGACGGCCGTGGCCGACGATCCCGCGTTGCGCACAGCGATCTGCACCGCGTCGGACCGGGGCTTGTCCGTGCTTCGGGATTGCGGTTTGCGGCAGCCCGAAACGCTGACGATCGCCGCGGTCGCGCAGGTCGACACGCCTTGCCTCGGGCTTTTCCATTGCGGTGAGCAGTTCGTCGAAGTCCTGACCCCCGGCGCCATGTCGGAATTGCGCGATAGCGAAGGCCTTTTCGCGCATCTGCCCGTCGAACGGTTGTTCGACAGCGTGGTCGCCCACGAACTTGCCCACAGCACGATGGATGGCGCGCCCTGTCCGTTCGACAACTGTATCGCCAGCCAGGAATACTTCGCCTATGCGGTGCAGATCGCCAGCCTGACCGAAACCGAACGCGCACCGATCGAGGCGCGTCTCGAACCCGACCAGAAAGTCAGCCGCGACAACATCAACGCGATGATCCTCTTCATGGCGCCGCATCGGTTCGGCGCCTATACTTGGGTGCACCTGACGCAACGCGATGGCATGTGCGCCTATCTGGGCCGGGTCCAATCGGGCGATCTGGTATTCGACCGCCCACACCCCTGACCGGTCACTCGGTGGTCTCGACCACCATCAATTCCCGCTCCGACGCGTCGCGCGCATGGTTCAGCGCCTGCTGGTATTCGGGCGAGTTGTAACACGCCACCGCCGCCTCGACGCTGGGAAAGCGGGCGACCACGTTGCGCGGACGCTCCTGCCCTTCCAACTGCACATAGCGCCCTCCGCGGGCGATGAAGGTGCCGCCATGCTTGGCGATGGCCGGGCCGGCCAGTTCGGCGTATTTGCCATAGGCCTCGGCATCGGTCACGGTGACATGGGCAATCCAGAGTGCCGGCATCCTATCCTCCCATCACGGTTTCTGCCGCCTTGATCGCGGCCTCGGCATTGGCCGCCGTGGCGCCGCCGCCCTGGGCCATGTCGGGCCGGCCACCGCCGCCCTTGCCGCCCAATTCGGCAACCGCCGCCTTGACCAGGTCGACCGCGGAAAGGGTGCCTGTCAGATCGTCGGTCACCCCCGCGGCCACTGCCGCCTTGCCGCCGGTATCGGCGATCAGCAGCACCGCGCCGGATCCCAGCCGCGCCTTGTGTTCGTCGATCAGCGGCGGCAAGTCCTTGCCCGACACCCCCGACAGCAGCTGGGCTACGAATTTCACGCCGTTCACCGACCGCGCCTCGACGCCGCCGCCCTGCCCGGTCCCGCCTGCCATGGCCAGGTCGCGGCGCAGCTGCGCCACCTCGTTGGCCAGCGCCTTGCGTTCGTCCAGCAGCGCCTTGACGCGGCCGGGCACATCCGTTGCCTGGGCCTTCAACTCCAGCGCCGCCTGCGCCAACAGGTGGTCCTGACGCGTCAGATAGCGCATCGCCTCGGCCCCGGTCAGCGCCTCGATCCGGCGCACACCGGCGCTGGAGGCACTGTCGCCCAGCGTCACGAAGGCGCCGATATCGCCGGTCTGGCGCACATGCGTGCCGCCGCAAAGCTCGATCGAATAGGTCTTGCCGTCGCTGCCCTTGCCCGACCCGGTCTGCGTGCCCATCGACACCACGCGCACCTCGTCGCCGTATTTCTCTCCGAACAGCGCCTGCGCGCCGATCCCGCGCGCGTCGTCCGGTGTCATGATCCGCGTCGTCACCGCGCTGTTCTGGCGGATATACGCGTTGACCTCGTCCTCGACGCGGCGCAGCTCGTCCAGGCTCAACGCCTTGTTGTGGCTGAAATCGAACCGCAGCCGGTCGGGCGCGTTCAGCGACCCGCGCTGCGCGACGTGGTCGCCAAGCGCATGGCGCAACGCCTCGTGCAGCAGATGCGTGGCCGAATGGTTGGCGCGGATCGCGCCGCGCCGGTCGTGATCGACCTCGAGCTGCAGCGCGTCGCCCTTGGCGAAGACGCCCCGCCGCACCGTGACCTGGTGCGCGATCACCTTGCCACCGCCCATCCGTTGGGTATCGGTAACGTCGGCTATGTCATCTTCGTCCTCCAGCCGCCGCAGCCAGCCGGTATCGCCCACCTGGCCGCCCGCCTCGCCGTAGAACGGTGTCTGGTTCAGCACGACCCAGCCGGTTTCGCCCTCGGCCAGCGTGTCCACCGCCGCACCATCGCGCACCAGCGTCAGCACCTGGCCCTCGGCGATCTCGGTGTCGTAGCCCAGGAAATCCGTGGCCCCGGCCTTTTCGGCGATGTCGAACCAGATCGCGGCGTCCGCAGCCTCGCCCGAGCCCGACCAGGCTGCGCGCGCCTTGGCCTTCTGGTCTTCCATCGCCGCGTCGAACCCGGCCTGGTCCACCTTGCGGCCGCGTTCGCGCAGCGCATCCTGGGTCAGGTCCAGCGGAAAGCCGTAGGTGTCATACAACTTGAACGCCGTCTCTCCCGGCAGCGTCGCCTCGTCGGGCAGCCCGTCCAGCGCTTCGTCCAGCAGTTTCAACCCGCGGTCCAGCGTCTGCTTGAAGCGCGTCTCCTCGCTCAGCAGCGTCTCGGTGATCAGCGCCTGCGCCCGTCCAAGCTCGGGATAGGCCGCCCCCATCTGGCGCACCAGGGCCGGCACCAGCCGATGCATCACCGGGTCCTTGGCGCCCAGCATATGCGCGTGCCGCATCGCCCGCCGCATGATCCGGCGCAAGACATAGCCACGCCCGTCATTGCTGGGCATCACACCGTCGGCGATCAGGAACGACGTCGATCGCAGGTGATCGGCGATCACCCGGTGATGGGTCTTGCCCGGCCCGTCCGGATCGGTCGAGGTCGCGTCGGCGCTGGCCTCGATCAGGCTGCGGATCAGGTCGGTGGCATAATTGTCGTTGGTGCCCTGCAACAGCGCCGCGACCCGTTCGATGCCCATGCCGGTGTCGATGGACTGCGCCGCCAGCTCGCGCCGGGTGCCATCCTCGAACTGCTCGTATTGCATGAAAACCAGGTTCCAGATCTCCACGAACCGGTCGCCATCCTCTTCCGGGCTTCCCGGAGGACCGCCCCAATACTTGTCGCCGTGGTCGTAGAAGATTTCGGTGCAGGGGCCGCACGGGCCCGTCGGGCCCATCATCCAGAAATTGTCGTTCGTGGCGATGCGGATGATCCGGTCTTCGGGCACGCCGACCCTCTTCCAGATTTCCGCCGCCTCGTCGTCGGTGTGATAGACCGTGACCAGCAGCCGCTTGGCATCGATACCCAGGTTCCTGGTCACAAGCTCCCAGGCAAAGGGGATCGCCTCGGACTTGAAATAATCGCCAAAGCTGAAATTCCCCAGCATTTCAAAGAAGGTATGGTGCCGCGCCGTATAGCCGACATTGTCCAGATCGTTGTGCTTGCCCCCGGCGCGAACGCATTTCTGCGCCGTGGTCGCGCGTTTGTAGTCGCGCGTCTCGACCCCGGTGAACAGGTTCTTGAACTGCACCATCCCGGAATTGGCGAACATCAGGGTGGGGTCGTTGCGCGGCACAAGCGGGCTCGAGGCCACGATCTCGTGACCCTGCTTCTCGAAATAGTTCAGAAAGGTCGACCGGATGTCGTTCAGCGTGGGCATGGCGGGGCCTTGATTGAAGATGTCCGCGCAGATGTATCCCCGCGCTCCGGCGCTGTCCACAGCCCCAAAAGCCGAAACGAAAGCGGGGCGCCGCGTCCGACGCCCCGCTCCCGGAGTATTCTCGGCCTTCCGTCGAAGACCGGGGGGTTTCTGCAGTCCCCGTCTGCGACCGTTCGGGGCCTCAGGCCTCCATCACGTCGGTATCGTCCTCGTCCGTGGCGCCCATGTCGAAATCCAGTCCATGCGCGGCGCGGATCTTGTCCTCGATTTCCAGCGCCACTGCCTTGTTTTCCTTCAGGAACGTCTTGGCGTTCTCGCGGCCCTGGCCGATCCGTTCGTCGCCGTAGGAATACCAGGCACCGGATTTCTCGACCACGCCGGCCTTGACGCCCAGGTCGATCAGCTCGCCGGTCTTCGAAATGCCCTCGCCATACATGATGTCGAATTCGACCTGCTTGAAGGGCGGCGCGACCTTGTTCTTGACGACCTTGACGCGGGTCTGGTTGCCTACCACCTCGTCGCGGTCCTTGACCGATCCGATGCGGCGGATATCCAGCCGAACCGACGAGTAGAATTTCAGCGCGTTGCCGCCAGTCGTGGTCTCGGGGCTGCCGAACATCACGCCGATCTTCATGCGGATCTGGTTGATGAAGATGACCATGCAATTCGACCGCGCGATCGAACCGGTCAGCTTGCGCATCGCCTGGCTCATCAGGCGGGCATGCACGCCGACGCTGCTGTCGCCCATATCGCCTTCAAGCTCGGATTTCGGCGTCAGCGCCGCGACCGAATCGACCACCACCAGGCTGACCGCGCCCGAGCGCACCAGCGTGTCGGTGATCTCCAGTGCCTGTTCGCCGGTGTCGGGTTGGCTGATCAGCAATTCGTCCAGGTCGACGCCGAGCTTGCGGGCATATTGCGGGTCGAGCGCGTGTTCGGCGTCGACAAAGGCGCAGACGCCGCCCTTTTTCTGTTCCTCGGCCACCACGTGCAGCGTCAGCGTCGTCTTGCCCGAGCTTTCCGGGCCGTAGATCTCGACGATCCGGCCCTTGGGCAGCCCGCCGATGCCAAGCGCGATGTCGAGCCCCAGCGAGCCTGTCGAGGTCGACTCGATATCCTTCAGGGCGTTGTCGCCGCCCAGTTTCATGATCGATCCCTTGCCGAACTGCCGTTCGATCTGGGCCAGGGCGCTGTCTAGCGCCTTCTGCTTGTCCGCGTTGCGCTTGCTGTCCATTGCCAGGAGATCTGCCGTTGCCATTCTGGTTTTCCCTATCGCCGTTATTCCACACCCGTTTCCGGGCGGCAATCGCTGCTTCGTTCACCTCTTGTTCCCATCGCTTATGAGATCAAAAAGAGAACATTTCAAGTCAATTCTTTCCTTTCCTACCTTGCCTCCCGATGGTTAAAGGAAAATTGACGCGCGGCTGATCGGGGGAAGAGATGCTGGTTTTCTGGAAGGCACGGCTGGTCTTGCTGTCCGTGCCCAAGACCGGCACCACCGCCTACCAGGCGGCTCTGGCGCCGCATGCGTCGCTGGTTGTCTCGGACCCGCCCGAGCTGAAACACGCGCCGGTCTACCGCTACAACCGCTTCTTCCGGCCGATGTTCGAAAAGGTCGGCGCGCCGGACATGGCGTTGATGGCCGTCGTGCGCGAACCGGTGGACTGGCTGGGATCATGGTACCGCTACCGCCAGCGCCCCTTCCTCGACGGCAAGCCGGCCTCGACCGCGGGCATCAGCTTCGACGATTTCGTCGACGCCTACTCCACCGGCGATCCGCCGGCCTTCGCCAATGTGGGCAGCCAGGCCAAATTCGTCGAACCGCGTCCCAACGGCGTCTCGGTCACACACCTGTTCCGCTACGAGGATCAGGACCGGATCCGCGGGTTCCTGTCCGACCGGCTCGGTGTCGCGCTGGATCTGCCGCAGCGCAACGTCTCGCCCCGGGCTACGCTGGAGCTCAGCCCCGGGGTCGAGGCCAAGTTGCACCGCAAATGCGCCGCGGATTTCGCGTTGTGGGACAGCGCCGGAGCCTGAGAGCCTGAACGGTCACGCGAACTGCGCGTGCACCGTTTCGGTCAGATCGGCAAGCGAGAACGGTTTGGCCAGGAATGTCGAATTCGGAATGTCCTGCTGGCCTTCGCCGAACATGTCCTCGGCATAGCCCGAAACGAACACCACGCGCACATCGGGGCGCTTTTCGCGAGCTTTGCGCACCCAGGTCGGCCCGTCCATGCCGGGCATGACCACATCGGTCACGAAGACATCGACCAGCATGTCCGCATCGTCCAGCAATGCCAGCGCGTCTTCGGCGGTTTCGGCCTCGACCACAGTGTAGCCGCGCAACCGCAGCGCCCGGGCGGCAAAGGCACGCACCGGCGCCTCGTCCTCGACCAGCAGCACGACACCCGACCCCTTTTGCGGCAGTTTCCGCCGGGCTTGCGGCTCGGGCTCGACCGATGCTTCGCGCCGTGCTTCATGCGCAGGGAACAGCAGTGTGAAACAGGTGCCGCCGCCCAGCACGCTGTCGACGAAGATGAACCCGCCCGATTGCTTGACGATGCCATAGACCGTGGACAGGCCGAGCCCGGTGCCCTCTCCGGTCCGCTTGGTCGTGAAGAAAGGCTCGAACACCTTCTGCAGCTTGTCCGGCGGAATGCCGACCCCGGCATCGGTGACCTTGACGCACACATAGGTGCCCGGCTCCACCACGGCCCGGTCGCGGGTCAATGGCTCGCGCAGCACCTGGCGTTCGGTCTCGATCAAAATCTCGCCGCCTTCGGACATCGCGTCTCGGGCATTGACGACCAGGTTCATCATCACCTGCTCCAGCTGCCGCCGGTCACCGCGAATCGGCGGCAGGATGGGATCGTGGCGCAGCGACAGCGTCACCCGTTCGCCGACCAGCCGGTTCAGCAGATGCGTCAGGTCCGACATGGTGTCGCGCAGGTCCAGCACTTCCGGCCGCATGGTCTGCTTGCGCGAAAACGCCAGCAACTGCCCCACCAGCGCCGCTGCCCGATTGGCGTTCTGGTTGATCTGCATGAGGTCGCCGTAATCGGGATCGCCCTGGTCGTGGCGCAGCAGCATCAGGTCGCAATGCCCCGAGATCGCCGTCAGCAGGTTGTTGAAATCATGCGCCACGCCACCGGCAAGCTGGCCGATCGCCTGCATCTTCTGGCTTTGCACGAATTGCGCTTCCAGCGTCTTGAGTTCGGTCGCGTCGTTCAGGACAGCGACGAGGACCGGCGCGCCGTCTTCCAGCGTGCGGGTCAACGTCACCTGGATGAACACCTCGCGGTCGGCACGCGTCAGACGCAGGAATTCGGAACGATGCAGACCCTTGCCGTCGGCCGCCTCGGCGATCCAGTCCTTGATGGGGCGGCCCAGACCCTCGACATAATCGCCGATCGCGGTCGGTGCGTCGGCGGCGATGTCTAGCAGCTTGGCGGCGCCGCGATTGGCCCGCAGGATGCGCCCATCCGGCGCGATCTTGAGCAGGGCCACGGGAAGCCGATCGAAGTCGGTATAGCTCGCCGCATCGGATTCGGGATCGGAAACCGGAAACAGCGTCAGTTCGACCCGGCCGGCACCGGTTTCGGCCTGCTGCACCAGGAAACGCTTGGTTCCGTCGACCGTATCGAAACTGTGCACGCCGCCGGGTTTCAACGGCAGGTCGCGCACCACTTCGTCGATCCGCTTGGCCCGGTGTCCGACCAGTGCGCGTGCCCTGGCCGACATGTACAGCACCGCACCGTTCCGGCCCAACGTCATCACCGCCTGTTCGCCCGACGCGGCCGCACCTGCCATGCCCCGCTCGAGCCGCCAGAGCGTGATTTCGGGTGACATCATGCGCGCGGTGACGCGCAGGCCCTCGGCATGGCTGGTGACATCCTCGACCGCGGGACGACCGCGGGACGCGGCCAGGCCCAGCCGGTGCAATATCCCTTCGGGTGACGCGAACACCTCGCCCAGCACCTGTGCCAGCGGTTTCGACGGAACCACGTCGAACCGCGCCCGCGCGGCCGCGTTGGCCACCAGAAGATGCCCGTCGCCATCGGTCAGGAAACACCAGGCCGGATCGTCCTCGATCCAGTCCGCGATCGCATTCGGGCCGCCCGGCCTGCGCCAGAGCGCGGCGGCGCCTTGCCCGGCAAGACCCAGGAAACCCACGGCGAACACGCCCGAAGCCGCCCAAAAACCCAACCCGGCCGTCGGGTTCGGCATCAACCAGGCGCCGGCGATGCAGATCGGAACCAAGATGCCGAAGAGCGCCGCGCGCTGGTACAAGACCCGACGCCGCTCCTGATCGCTGCTATCCCCCGAAACCGACACTGCCGCCCCCAATACATCGAATCGCCCGCTACATTTCACGGCGGAGCTTCTAACAGCAGGTTAACCCCGGGCCGGGCACATCTCAAGGTTGAGCGGCCGCGCCTTCAGCGCCGCAGAACGGCTAGATAGAATCCATCTCCGTCCTGGTCGGGCGGAAACAGGCGTTCGGTTTCCAGCCGCCAGCCGGGATTGCGCGCCTGGAACCGATCGATCTGGTCGCGGTTCTCTGCCGCGAAAATGGAACAGGTCGCATAGGCCAACGCTCCGCCGCGGCCGACCAGGCCGGACGCGGCATCGAGGATGGATGCCTGAATGATCCCGAGTTCGGTGAAGCGGTCCGGCGTCAGGCGCCACTTGCCTTCGGGCGCGCGCCGCCAGGCACCGCTGCCCGAACAGGGCACATCCGTCAGCACCAGGTCGTAGGGCCCGCGCGGGTCGGCAACCATGCGGATATCGGCCCCGGCGCGGGCCGCGCGGCCGGGCAGATCGGCCATGCGCGCGGGGTCGGCGTCATGCGCGTCGACCGGCCCGCCGTTCAGCCGGGCGGCCATCGCCAGCGCCTTGCCGCCACCGCCGGCACACTGGTCGAGCACCGTCATCCCCGGATGCAGGGGCAAGGCTTCTACCACCGCCTGGGACGAGGCATCCTGCAGTTCGACCAGGCCCGACGCATAGGCCTCGGATCGCGCCAGGGCCCGCGTGTTCCCGGTGACCCGCAACGCGAAACGCGCCCGCGGCGCGGGCTCCACGCCGATGCCTTCTTCGGCAAGGGCGCGCAGCGCTTCATCAAGATCGCCTCGCAACGTATTGACACGAAGAAAGGTTTCCGCCCTAGACCTGAACGCATCAGCCACCGTTTCGGCCTTGTCCGCCCAATCGGCAACCACCTTCTGCCAAAGCCAGTCCGGAAGGTCCGCAGCCTCGGCCCCCGCGGGATCGCGGCCGGCGGCGCGCTCCGCTTGGGTCAGCGGCGCCGGTCCATGCCCGGCTCCGGAAAACAGCGTGTCCGGGTCGATCCCCTGCTGCCGCAGCAGCCCCAGCATCCGCGCGCGACCGGTTTCCGCACCTCCCAGAACCGCGGTCGAACGCCAGCGCCGCACGGCATCGAAGACGTGGTCGCGCACGGCCGCACGATCCTTCGACCCGGCATATCGCGCGCCCCGCGCCCAGCCCAGCAACGCCTTTTCCGCCGCTTCCCCGGCGGCGATGCGGTCGAGGATCCCGATGGCCGCCTGAACCCGCGCCGCCGGTGTCATCCGACGCGGTAATTCGGGCTTTCGCGGGTGATCTGCACGTCGTGCACGTGGCTTTCCTTGAGCCCCGCATTGGTGATCTTCACGAAGGTGCAGTTGCGGCGCATCTCGTCCACCGTCGCGCAGCCGGTATAGCCCATCGCCGCGCGCAGACCGCCCACCAGCTGATGGATCACCGCGCTGGCGCTGCCCTTGTAGGGCACCTGCCCCTCGATGCCTTCGGGCACCAGCTTGTCGCTGGCGGCGTCCTTCTGGAAATAGCGGTCGGCCGAGCCGCGTGCCATCGCGCCCAGGCTGCCCATGCCGCGATAGGCCTTGAAGCTGCGGCCCTGGTACAGGATGACCTCGCCCGGGCTTTCGTCGGTGCCCGCGATCATGCTGCCGACCATCGCGCAGGACGCGCCCGCGGCGATGGCCTTGGCGAAATCGCCGGAAAACTTGATCCCGCCATCGGCGATGACCGGCACATCGCCCGCCGCCGCGGCGCAATCGCTGATCGCGGTCAGCTGCGGCACCCCGACACCGGCCACCATGCGCGTGGTGCAGATGCTGCCCGGCCCGATGCCCACCTTGACGGCATCGGCGCCGGCGTCGATCAGCGCCCGCGTCGCCTCGGCCGTGGCGACGTTGCCGGCGATCACCTGCACTTCGTTGGACAGCCGTTTTGCACGCGCGACCGCCTCGATCACGCCCTGGCTGTGGCCATGCGCAGTGTCGATGACCACGATATCGACCCCGGCATCGACCAGCGCCTCGGTCCGCGCGAATCCGGCATCGCCGACGCTGGTGGCCGCGGCGACGCGCAGCCGCCCCAACGCATCCTTGCAGGCGGTGGGGTTCAGCACCGCCTGTTCGGTGTCCTTCAATGTCAGCAGGCCGGTCAGCTTGCCGGTCTTGTCGGTGACCAGCAGTTTTTCGATCCGGCGCCCCTTCATCAGGCTGATCGCCTCGTCGCGATCCGCCGGTTCGGCCAGGATCGCCAGGTTGTCCGAGGTCATCATCACCCGCACCGGCGTGTCGTCACTTTGTGCGAACCGCATGTCCCGGTTGGTGACGATGCCGACCACGCGGTGATTGGCGTCGACCACCGGAAAGCCGGTAAAGCCGTAGCGCTCGGTCAACAGCTTGGCATCGGCCAGCGTCTGGTCGGGGCTCAGCGTGACCGGGTTGTAGACGATCCCGCTTTCGAAGCGCTTGACCCGGCGGACCTGGCGGGCCTGCTCGTCGATGTCGAGGTTCTTGTGGATCACCCCCATGCCGCCCGCCTGCGCCATGGTGATCGCCATGCGCGCCTCGGTCACGGTGTCCATGGCCGAGCTGAGCAGGGGAATGTTCAGCGCGATGGCGCGCGTGACGCGGGTACGCGTGTCGGCGGTGCTGGGCAGGACGCTGGACGCGCCGGGAACCAGAAGAACGTCGTCGAAGGTGAGCGCCTCGCGAATCTCCATGGGGGTCTCCTTGGGAGGGGTCCGGTTGGCACGTCCCTATTGCATGGGCCGGGCCCGGGTGAAAGGGTAATTCGACGGAGGGAGGGGGCCAGCCCCCTCTGGCGGCAAGCCGCCATTCACCCCCGGGATATTTCCGAACCAGAGAAGGGTGAAGGGATGCACGGATACGACAAGGGCCGCCTCGACCTGCCCTACACCGGCATCTGCACCTTCGCGAAACGGCCCTACCAGCCGGATTGGGGCGCGCTGCAGGCGGAGGTGGCGGTGCTGGGCGCGCCGTTCGATGCGGGCACCCAGTGGCGCGCAGGGGCGCGGTTCGGGCCGCGCGCGGTGCGCGAGGCCTCGACCCTGTTCAGTTTCGGCCATGCCGGTGCCTATGACCACGAGGACGACGTGACCTATCTGGGCGGGGATGTGCGCATCGTCGACATGGGCGACGCCGACATCGTCCACACCGACACGCTGCAGAGCCATGCCAACATCCGCGCCGGCGTCGAGGCGGCACTGCGCGCGGGCGCCCTGCCGGTGGTGATCGGCGGCGACCATTCGGTCAACATCCCCTGCATCGAGGCCTATGAAGGCCACGCGCCCTTTCACCTGTTGCAGATCGACGCCCATCTGGATTTCGTCGATGAACGCCACGGCGTGACCCGGGGCCATGGCAACCCGATGCGCCGTGCGGCGGAGAAACCCTGGGTCAGCGGATTGACCCAGCTCGGCATCCGCAACGTGTCTTCGACCGCCAGGGAAGGCTATGACGACGCCCGCGCCCGTGGCTCCGACATCCTGTCGGTGCGGCAGATGCGCGGGCTGGGCCCGCGGGCCACCGCCGCGCGGCTGCCGGCGGGCGCGCCGGTCTACATCACCATCGACATCGATGCCTTCTGCCCGTCCATCGCACCGGGCACCGGCACGCCCAGCCATGGCGGATTTCTGTACTACGAGGTTCTGGAGCTGCTCCAGGCGGTCGCGCATGACCATGACGTGGTCGGCATAGACCTGGTCGAGGTGGCGCCCGACTACGACCCGACGGGGTCCACCGCGATCCTGGCCGCGCAACTGTTGATGAACCTGCTGGGCTTCGTCTTTCACGCCCGCGCATTGCGCAACGGCTAGGCATCCTCCGCATCCGGGTGCGGCGGAACACCGCCCCCCGGCCCCGACGCCCTTGCCGTCATCGCCGCTTCACGCTTGTCTGGCAGCGAGCAGCAAACACAAGAACCGGAGACCTCCATGTCCCTGCCCCTGCGCGGATACACCATCCTCGACCTGACCCATGTGCTGGCCGGGCCTTTCTGTACGCAGATCCTGTCCGACATGGGTGCCGAGATCATCAAGGTCGAACGGCCCGGCATCGGCGACGACACCCGCGCCTTTCCACCCTTCAAGGATAAGAAATCGGCCTATTTCGCCGGCTTGAACCATGGCAAGAAATCCATCGCGCTGGATCTGCATGCCGATGACGACAAGGCGATTTTCGAACGTCTGCTCGATCGCGCCGACGTGCTGGTCGAAAACTTCCGCCCCGGCGTGTTGGAACGGCTGGGCTATGGCTGGGAGGCCGTGCATGCGCGCTTTCCCCAGATCGTCTACGGCGCGGTGTCGGGTTTCGGCCATACCGGCCCGGATGCCAAGCGGCCCGCCTACGACATGGTGGTTCAGGCGCGCGGCGGGGTGATGTCGATCACCGGCGAAAAGGGCCGCGAACCGGTGCGCGTGGGGGCCTCGATCGGCGATATCGTGGCAGGCATGTTCCTGTGCCAGGGTATCCTCGCCGCGCTTCTGGACCGCCAGCGCAGCGGCAAGGGCCGCAAGATCGACGTGGCCATGCTCGACAGCCAGCTGGCGATCCTCGAACACGCCGTCGCCATCACCTCGATCACCGGCAAGCCGCCGGTGCCTTCGGGTGCGCGCCATCCCACGATCACCCCGTTCGAAACCTTTCACGCCTCGGACGGGCTGTTCGTGATCGCCGCCGGCAACGACAAGCTGTTCGAAAAGCTGTGCGTGGCCCTGCAATTGCCGCTGGCGCAGGACGAACGCTTTGCCACCAACCCGGCGCGCTGTGAAAACGCCCGGCTGCTGAAGCGCCTGATCGAGGCGGTGACGCTGGACCAGACCCGCGCGCACTGGATCGCCAAGCTGACCAACGCCGGAATTCCCACCGGCCCGATCCAGGATGTGGGCCAGGTGATGAAGGATCCGCAGATCCTGGCGCGCAACATGGTGGTCGACGTTCTGGACAAGTACGGCCGCACGGCCTTCAAGGCCGCCGGCAACCCCATCAAGATGTCCGACTGCCCCGACCTGCCCACCCGGCCGCCCGCTCCGGACCTGGACGGCAACCGGGCCGAGATCCTGCGGTGGCTGGAAAAGGGCTGACCGGCGACGCCGCTTGCCGTGCCGTCCGGGCCGGCGCACACTCGTCCGATGGAAGACCGACAGCCAGGAACCGCGCGGCGGATCGGGCGCACGGTCCTGCGTCTGGGCGCGTCGGGACTCGTGATCGCCGCCGGCCTGTCGCTGTTCGACGTGGTGCAGGACCAGCTGCACGGCACGGCGCCGGGAATGCTGCCGTTGGCCTTGCTGCTGCTGGCCTTCGTGCTGCTCATGGCCCTGCCCTTCGTGCCCGGCGTCGAGATCGGCATCGCGCTGCTGCTGATGCGCGGCGCCGAGATCGCACCCTATGTCTGGCTGGCCACGACCGCCGCGCTTTGCCTGGCCTATCTTGCCGGGCGGTGGCTGCCGACGCGCTGGCTGGTGACGGCGCTCGAAGACCTGCACCTGCGGCGCGGCGCGGCACTGGTCGCCCGGATCAGCGGAACGCCACCGGCACTGCGGATGCGCTGGCTGGGCAGCCGCCTGCCGCTCTGGCTGCGCCCGATGGTCCGGCGCGGGCGCTATCCCGCGCTGGCGGTGCTGCTGAACCTGCCGGGCAACGCGGTGCTGGGCGGCGGCGGCGGCATCGCCCTGATGGCCGGGCTCAGCGGCATCTTCACCGCGCCGGCCACGCTGCTGACGGTGCTGCTGGCGACCGCGCCGGTGCCGCTGGCGGTGTGGCTTTTCGGCCCGACCATCCTGCCCTGGACCGGCTGAGACGCTTTCCGCCTCTCATCCGACGCAACCCGCCTTTCCCTCGGGGCGTGAATCGCTATCTTCCCGCCGCAAAGGCAGGAGCGCGCATGTCCCAGGATCCCCTCGTCGTCTTCACCCCGTCCGGCAAACGCGGGCGGTTTCCGGTCGGCACGCCGGTGCTGACCGCCGCCCGGCAGCTGGGCGTCGATCTCGATTCGGTCTGCGGCGGACGCGGCATCTGCTCCAAGTGCCAGATCACCCCCAGCTACGGCGAGTTCCCCAAGCATGGCGTCACCGTGGCCGCCGACGCGCTGTCGGAGTGGAACGCGGTCGAGGAACGCTATGACCAGAAACGCGGCCTGAAATCCGGGCGCCGACTGGGCTGCCAGGCGACGGTTCAGGGCGACATCGTCATCGACGTGCCCCCCGAAAGCCAGGTGCACCGCCAGGTGGTGCGCAAGGCCGCCACGGCCCGCGTGATCGAGATGGACCCGGCCACGCGCCTGTTCTACGTCGAGGTCGAAGAGCCCGACATGCACGAGCCCACCGGCGATCTCGAACGCCTGGCCCGCGCGCTCCGGACGCAATGGGACATCCCCGCCATCGACACCGATTTCGCGGCGCTGCAAACCCTGCAACGGGTGCTGCGCAAGGGCCACTGGAAGATCACCGTGGCGCTCTACAAGGCCAGCGACAGTGCGACCCCGCGCCTGGTCGCAGCCTGGCCGGGGCTGCACGAGACCGGGCTCTACGGCCTGGCCATCGATCTCGGCTCGACCACCATCGCCGCGCATCTGACCTCGCTGGAAACCGGGCAGGTCGTGGCGTCCTCGGGCATCATGAACCCGCAGATCCGCTTTGGCGAAGACCTGATGAGCCGCGTCAGCTATGCCATGATGAACCCCGGCGGCGATGCCGAGATGACCCGCGCCGCGCGCGAGGCGATCGACACGCTGGCCCGCGACATCGCCGCCGAGGCGCAGGTCGATCCGTCGCTGATCCTCGAAACGGTGTTCGTCTGCAACCCGGTCATGCACCACCTGCTGCTGGGCATCGACCCGGTGGAACTGGGCCAGGCGCCCTTCGCGCTGGCCACATCCGGTCCGCTCGAGCTTTCGGCGGCCGAACTGGGCCTCGCGGCGCTGCGCCCCTCGGCCCGGATCTACATCCTGCCCTGCATCGCCGGCCATGTCGGCGCCGATGCCGCCGCCGTGGCCCTGTCCGAAGAACCCGGCAAATCGCAGGACCTGGTTCTGGTCGTCGATGTCGGCACCAATGCCGAAATCCTGCTGGGCAACACCACCCGCGTGCTGGCCTGCTCCTCGCCCACCGGCCCGGCCTTTGAAGGCGCGCAGATCAGTTCCGGCCAGCGCGCCGCACCCGGCGCCATCGAGGCGATCCGCATCGACCCCGTCACCAAGGAACCGCGCTTCCGCGTCATCGGCTGCGATCTGTGGTCGGACGAAGACGGCTTCTGGGACCGCACCGCCGAGACCGGGATCACCGGCATCTGCGGCTCGGGCATCATCGAGGCGGTGGCCGAACTGCGCCTGGCCGGGCTGCTGGACGAAGGCGGGCTGATCGGATCGGCCGAACAGACCGGCACCACCCGCTGCGTGCCCGAGGGCCGGACACACGCCTACCTGATCCACGACGCCACCGCCGAAGGCGGCCCGCGTATCACCGTCACCCAGGGCGACATTCGCGCGATCCAGCTTGCCAAGTCGGCGCTCTATGCCGGTGCGCGTCTGCTGATGGACGAAATGGGCGTCGACACCGTCGACCGCGTGGTGCTGGCGGGGGCGTTCGGCGCGCATATCTCGCCGCTGCACGCCATGGTGCTGGGGATGATCCCCGATGTGCCGCTCGACAAGGTCACCTCTGCAGGCAACGCCGCCGGAACCGGCGCGCGCATCGCGCTGTGCAACACCGCCTCGCGGCGCGAGATCGAGGCCACCGTGCGCGAGATCACCAAGGTCGAGACCGCGATCGAGCCGAAATTCCAGGAACATTTCGTCGCCGCCAACGCGATTCCGCACAAGACCGACCCGTTCCCGGAACTGGCCAAGATCGTGACCTTGCCAAAGGTGGCCTTCAACACCGGCGGCGACCGCGAAGGCGGCGGGCGGCGGCGCAGGCGGGCCTGACAGAGCTGCCGGGTGACGCGCGGAATCATCCGCTCGGAACTCACCGGATCACGGTATCACCACGCGTGAGCGGGTCCGAACGCTTGCTCGAACACAGCCGCGCACGTCACTCGGCGGATCGCGTTCCGCAGACCCGGCGCTGTGCTCACTGGTTCGACGACCATGCGCAGCGGTCGAAATCGGCGTAGTGCAGCAGCGCCTCGGTGCGGCCGGACGGCACGAGGCGCGAACAGCCTTCCAGCGCATCGGCGCTTTCGAACACCGACACGACACCGTCGCCGCCGCCGCGCGCGCACAGCTCCTCGCCCGAGGCCAGCCACCGCACGATGCGCGCCCCGCCCTTGATTTCCGCCGCGAACAGATGCTCGGCCCCGCTGTCGTTGCGCACGCAGACCTGCGCAGCGGCAAGCCCCGGCAGGGCGCAGGCGGTCAGGACGGCTAAGACAGATCTCATCCCTTCACTGCACCACGCGCCCGCGCACCTGTCCAGTCACGCTGTCGCACGGGAATGACACCGCAACGTGACACCCCGCGCTCCGATCGTGACCCAGCGGCCCGGCCACGGCGGCTAGCATGGAGATACCGCAAGCAAAAGGAGGACACCCATGTTCCGCACAGCCAAAGCCGCCACGCTGGCGCTCGCTCTGGCCAGCCCCGCCATGGCCCAGGACGACGCCTTCGGCACTGATGCCGATGCCGATTACGCTGCCACGCTGTGGCAAGTCATGACCGAAATGCGCCTGGCCGGCGACGGGATGCTGCAGGCCTTTCCCTATGACGGGGTCGAGCCGCACGGCATGATGCTGGAGACCTTCTACACCACCGCCACCGTCGGCGGGCACGAGGGCCAGCTGGTGGTCAAGCGCAATTACGGCCCTGAAGGCGTCAGCGCCGAAGAGGTGCTGAGCGATCCCGGCAAGCACCTGGGCGCCTACACCGTGATGTTCCGCCGCGAAAAAGGCTATGACGCAGACAATGCCGATTGGTTCTGGGTCAAGTACCTGCCCGACGGATCGCTGGACAAGAACCCGGCGGGGATGCGGCTGGCCGGTCGGGTGGCCAAGGGCGCCGATGCGGGCTGCATCGCCTGCCATTCCGGGGCCGAAAACTACCTGTTCACCAATGCCGGTTTCGGCGCGATGATGCAGTAGACAAGGCTGTGCCGGGCGCGCCGGTGACGGCTCGGCCGATCGAACCGGGACTTTTGTCCAGCGTTATCAGATTTTTGAAGAAATGGACCGGTCCTTTTCAAAATCGATCAGCCACCAAGTGACCGGTCCGCGTCGCGCTTGTGTTACCCTTGGGTCAGCCCAAACCGTCAACAGAAGGCGTTTCGCCCATGCCCGACCTGCCCTCTTACCTGCACGGCGCCACGCTGGCGCTGCTCATCCTGCTGCTGGCGCAGGTCGCGATGGCGCGCATCGACACCGCGCTGCGCATCGCCGCCGCGGGCTACCTCCTGGGCGGCATCACGCATCATTTCCTCGGAACCGATCCGGCCAGCGCCAATCCGGCGCTGCTGCTGTTCTGCCTGATGAACCCTGCCTTCCTGTGGTGGATGGTGCTGTGCATCTTCGACGAACACCCCCGCCACGGTGCGGTGGGGGCGATGATGACGGGCTTTCTGGCCATCGCGCTGCTGCTGCCGCCAGGGCTGGCGCCGGCGGCCGGGCAACTGGCGACGATCGCGGTGCTGGGTCACGTGGTCTATCGCTCGCTCACCGGCCTGTCCGAAGACCTGGTCGGCGCGCGCCGCGCGTTCCGGCTGACCATCGGCCTGGTGTTGCCCTTGATCGGGATCGCCGACGCTTTGGCCCTGGCACTGCAACCGGTGCCGACCGAAACCCTGCTGATCGCCAAGCTGGCCACCGACCTGGCCGTCGCCCTGGGATTTGCGATCTGGATCACCGCCCTGCGACCGGGCCTGTTCGACACGCACCAACCCCGCAACCGCGTTGATTTCCGCGACGAGGCGGATGCCCGCGCGCTGGCCGATCTGCTGGCCACCGGCATCCACCGGCAGGAAGGGCTGACGATCGGTGCCTTGGCAAATGAGCTGTCGCTGCCCGAGCACCGGGTGCGGCAGATCATCAACACCCGCATGGGCTATCGGAATTTCAGCGCCTTGCTGAACGACCTGCGCATCGACGACGCCAAGGCGCAACTGGCCGATCCGGACAAGCGGCACCTGCAGATCGCCCAGATCGCCTTTGCCGCGGGCTATGCCTCGCTGCCGCCGTTCAACCGTGCCTTCCGCGACCGCACCGGCCAGTCGCCCAGCGAATTCCGGCGCGACCGGTGGGATGCGGAAACCCCGGGGCAAACCCACCGAACCGGCCTGCGCCCGGCTTGACGGCAACCGCGGCAGGGCGTAAGCCCGGTCGCAAGCGGGTATGGTGTAGTGGTAGCGCGCCGGCTTCCCAAGCCTGAAGTGCGGGTTCGATTCCCGCTACCCGCTCCAGCTTTTTCGCTCTTTCACCAATCCGTACTGAATTCGGGCAAAACAGGACGGATTGGTCACAGCCGATCCCGCAAGCGGGCAACGGCCGCGCGCACCGCGTCGCGCACGGGACCGGGGCGGGGCGGATCGGCAAGCGTTGTCAGCAGCGCCGGATCGGGCCGCGCCTTGCGGTGCCAGCCAAGCCCCGCCAGCACGTTCTGCGCCTGGGGCGCAAGACGCTCCGGCACGTCCTGCCCCGACAATTCCGCCCAGACCCGCGTCCAGCATCGCGCCACGCTCCACGGGTTGTAGCCGCCGCCGCCCGACACGATCAGCCGCGGCGCCAGCGGCCGCAATTCCCGGACCGCCTCGACATGGGCATTGTTGGACAGGCGCAACCGCGACAAGGGGTCTTCGGCCAGCGCATCCGCTCCGCATTGCAAGAAGACCGCGTCGGGCCGGAAATCCACAACCGCCGGTACGACAAGCTCCTGCAATACAAAGGAAAACTCGTCGTCGTTGAAATCGCGCGGCACCGGCAGGTTGAAGGCTGCACCACCGCCGTCATCCTCCAGCGCGCCGGTGAAGGGCCAGCGCCCGCCCTCGTGCACCGAGATCATCCGCACGCTGTCGGACCCGGAAAAGGCCACCTCGACCCCGTCGCCGTGATGGGCGTCGATATCGACATAGGCAACGCGCGCCAGCCCCATCTCGAGCAACCGCTTGATCGTCAGAACCGGCTCGTTGAGATAGCAAAAGCCCGCCGCGCGGTCGGCCAGCCCATGATGGGTGCCGCCACCGGGGTTGAAGACCGCACCGCCCGGCGCCACCAGTTCCGCCGCCAGCAACCCGCCGCCCACCGCCGTCGCCGGCCGGCGGAACATCTCGGCGAAGACCGGGTTCGACAAGGTGCCCAACCCATAGCGCCGACGCACCGTATCCGACACCGCGCCCGCCATCTCGGCCTGCATCAAGGCCGCGACGTAATCCTCTGTATGAAAACGACAAAGCGCCTCTGGCTTGGCGCGCGGCGAAGTCCGGTATCGCTCTGGCCCAAGCCAGCCCAGGGCGCGGCACAGGTCGATCACCGCGGGCACCCGTTCGATCGACAGCGGGTGCCGGGTGCCATAGCGCGAACCGCGATAGATCGGAGAGCCGATGAAAAGCGTCATGGCCCGAACCTAATCGAACGGGCGCCGCGGCCAAGGGCGGAAAGGCTTTGTTTCTGGCGGCTTGCGAACGTATCAGCAGGGTATGACGACGCGACGCATCACCCTGCTGACCCTCGCGCTCATGGCGGTCGGCGCCGTGGGCGGCTGGCTGGCATCCGTGGCGCATCTGCCGCTGCCCTGGCTTCTGGGCAGCCTGGCGGTCACCGCACTGCTGCAGCCGCTGCCGCCGATCGACCGCGCACTCGGCCCCTACCGCTATCCGATGACCCTGCGCAGCTTTTTCGTCGCGCTGATCGGGGTGATGATCGGCAGCCAGGTCACGCCGGAATTGCTGGGGCTCGTCGCGGCGTTGCCATGGACGCTGGCCGGTCTGTTCGTCTTCGTCCTGCTGGCCCATGGCGGCAATTTCGTCATCTTCCGCCAGTTCGGCGGCTACGACCGGCCCACCGCCTTCTATTCGGGCACACCCGGCGGGCTGATGGAAAGCATCCTGATGGGCGAAGAGGCCGGGGCCGACACGCGAATCCTGACGGCCCAGCAATTCCTGCGGATCATCATCGTGGTGACGCTGCTGCCTCTGGGCCTGTCGCTGTGGCTGGGCCGACCGGTGGGCAGTGCGTCGGGCCTGGCCGGCGATGTCGCCGCCACGTCGATCGCGCCGCCGCAGCTTGTGCTGATCCTTTGCACGGCCGCCATCGGCCTGTGGCTGGGTCGCCGGCTGCGCCTGCCTGCGGCCCAGTTGACCGGGCCGTTGGTGCTGGCCTCGGCGGCCAGCCTGACCGGTTCGCTGGACCTGCACCTGCCCTATTGGTTGATCGCGCTGGCGCAACTGGCCATCGGCGTCAGCCTGGGCATTCGGTTCCGCGGGCTGGACCTGGCGCTGCTGCGCCGGTCGTTCGGGCTGAGCCTGGTCTCGGTCGGGTTCATGATGGCGCTTGGCGCGGGGTTCGCCGCGGCGCTGACGGCGGTGACCGACCTGCCTTTCCTGCACCTGCTGGTCAGCTATGCGCCCGGCGGCGTGGCCGAAATGTCGGTGGTGGCGCTGAGCCTGGCCGCCAGCCCCGCGCTGGTCAGCCTGCATCACATCCTGCGCATCCTGCTCACGGTGGTCGAGATGGGCGTGCTGGCACGGCTGTTGCGGATCAGCCCGCCGCCTCGGCCTTCTCCGCCAGGATGAGCCATTCCTCTTCGGCCGCGGCCAGACGCGCCTGCCGGTCCGTCAGCGCCTCGGTCGCCTTGCGGAACTTGACCGGCTCGCGGGTGAACAGATCGGCATCGGCCAGCAGTCCTTCCAGCTTGCCGATCTCGGCTTCGATCCGCGCGATCTCGTCGGGCAGAGCCTCCAGCCGGTGCCGTTCGGTAAAGGACAGCCCCGCGGGTTTCGCCTTTGGCTTGGGTGCGTTGTCGGCCTTGGCCGGTTTCGCGGCCCGCTTCGTGACGGCCGGCTCGGCGCCATCTCCGCGCTGGCTGCGGTAATCGCTCCACCCGCCGGCATAGACCACCGCTCGGCCGTCGCCTTCCATCGCAACCGTGGTCGTGGCTACGCGGTCCAGGAAATCGCGGTCGTGGCTGACCAGCAGCACGGTGCCGTCATACTCGCCCAGCAGGTCCTGCAACAGGTCCAGCGTTTCGACGTCGAGATCGTTGGTCGGTTCGTCCAGCACCAGCAGGTTGCTGTCCTGCGCCATGATCCGCGCCAGCAGCAGCCGCGCCTTTTCGCCCCCCGACAGCGCCCGCACCGGCGCCCGGGCCTGGCGTTCGTCGAACAGGAAATCCTTGAGATAGCCCACCACGTGCTTGGGCTGGCCGCGCACCATCACCTGATCGGACTGGCCCGAGACCCGCATCGTGGGGTCGGTGGTCAGGCTGTCCCAAAGGCTCTGGTCGGGGTCGAGCTGCGACCGGGTCTGGTCGAACACCGCCATCGCCAGGTTGGTGCCCAGCTTGACGGTGCCGCTGTCCGGCGCGATCTCGCCTGTCAGGATGCGGATCAGGGTGGTCTTGCCCACACCGTTCGGCCCGACAAAGGCGACCCGGTCGCCGCGCTGCACCGTCAGGGTCAGATCGCGCACGATCCGCCGGTCGCCGAAGGCATGGGTGACGCCCCGCGCCTCGATCACCTTCTTGCCCGATTGCGGGCCGGACGCGAAGTCCATCGCAGCAGTGCCCTGCCGGCGGATCATCGCGGCGCGGTCGGCGCGCAGGTCGCGCAGCGCGCGCAGCCGGCCCTGGTTGCGCGTGCGCCGCGCCGAGATGCCCTCGACCGCCCAGCGGGCTTCGGCCTTGATCCTGCGGTCCAGCTTGTGCCGCGCGCTGTCCTCTTCGGCCCAGGTCTTGTCGCGCCAATCCTCGAAGGCGGCAAAACCCTTGTCCAGACGCCGCACCTGGCCGCGGTCGATCCACAGCGTCGCGCGGCTGAGTTCGGTCAGGAACCGGCGGTCGTGGCTGATCAGGACAAAGGCGGCCTGGGTCGCGCGCAATTCCTCTTCGAGCCAGCCGATCGCCTCGATATCGAGGTGGTTGGTCGGCTCGTCCAGCAGCATCAGTGCCGGATCGGTCGCCAGAAGCCGCGCCAGCGCCGCGCGGCGCCGCTCACCGCCCGACGCCGTCGCCACGGGGCGGTCGGGGTCGAATTTCAGCCCCGCCCCGGCGCGTTCCACGCGATACAGCTCGGACGGCGCCAGATCCTGCGCGGCGAAATCGCCCAGCGTCGCGAATCCCGACAGGTCCGGGTCCTGCTCCATGTAGCCGGCACTCACGCCCGGCCCCAGCACCCGATCGCCGCGATCGGGCTCAACCAGGCCCGCCATCACCTTCATCAGCGTCGATTTGCCCGATCCGTTGCGCCCGACCAGCGCGATCCGGTCGCCGGGCTGCACGACCAGGCTGAGCCCGTCAAAGACGGGATCGCCGCCGAAAGTCAGCGCAATCTCGGAAAGCTGAAGAAGCGGAGCCGGTGCCATGGCGCGCAGCTAAGAGAGCGGACGCGCGACGTCAATGCCCGATCCCCTGCTTCATCTGGCCGAAAATACCCCGGGAAGTGTGAGGGGCTGGCCCCTCACCGGCCTGCGGTTCTCAACCCGCGACCGCGCGCAGCAACCGCTTGCGCGCCGGCGGGATCGCCGCGATCTCGACGCCGGTGAAGACATGCAGCGTGTTCATCTGCACATCGACCACGGCGTGGTCGCTGACCCAGCCGCCCATCATCAGGTAGGTGCGCAGCAAGGGCGGCATCCGCGACATCGCCTTTTTCGCGTCGGGCTTGCGCCGCAGCCGCTGGGCGAAACGGAAGACGTCCGGCGCCTTGACCCGCGGCAGCCAGCGCTTGGGTGCCAGGTGGCGGTGTTTCAGCATCGCGAAGGCGTCGTAATACTGTTTGGCATCCGTGCCGGTGAACGAAGCGCAGCCGAACAGCAATTCGACCCCGTGGTCGTCGACATAGGCCGCCATGGCACCCCAGGCGGCGCGCAGGATATCCGGGTCGTGTCGGTCGGGATGGATGCAGAATCGGCCCATCTCGACCATCGGACCGCGGTAGGATTCGAGCGCCGACAACTCGTAATACTGCGCCGCGTAGCTGCGGCTGATGTCGCGGCCGTCACTGAGCGGCAGGAAACGGAAGCAGCAGACCAGCGCCCCGTCGCGCAGATCGGTCACCAGAACGTGGTCGCACAACGGATCGAAGGGGTCGCTGTCCGACCCGTCCGGATCGCCATGAAAGGCCATCGCGCGCAGGCGCTGCGCGGCGCGCAGGTCGTCGCCTGTCGCGGCATGCCGGACGGCATAACGCCCCTTGCAGAAGCGGATCATCGCGCTGCCCTCGTGCCTGGACCCCCGGCCGGTTCGCGGACTGGGTGCCAGAGCGTCATGACAGGACCGTGACGGACGTCAGTTGGTCAGCAATTCGCTGGCGTTCAGGCCGCCGATATTGCCGAAAAGCTTGCGAATGAACCCGATGTCGCGGTCGCTGGACTGGGTCACCCGGCGCACCAGGGGCACGACCTGCCCGTCCTCGAGGCCGTAAGTGACGACGTTGTCGACCACGCCGGTTTCGTCGAAGGTGATGGCCAGCACGGTCCGGTCGATGACTTCGGGCCGGCGCCAGGCGAAATGACGCACCTGCGATTCGACGTAGTAGATGCCGCCTTCGGTACGCACGCTTGCAGTGGTCGGCACACCGATCGTGTCCTCGACCGAAGCGCGGGTATCGATGCCGGGAACGATCTGCTGCAATTCTTCTTCGGGCGGCACGTAGCCATGCGTCCGGTATTGCGCGGTGCAGCCGCTCAGCACGGCGATACCCGCCACCGCAACCACCAGTTTCACGCGCGCTGAGATGCCGCTTGTCATGCTCACGCCTAGCCTCGACCCTTGTTTCGGCCTCGCGGCCCTTCTATCCCGATTACAGAAGGAATGCCCGCCGTTCAAGCAAAGGACAACGCCATGCCCGCGCACGAGGCCAAGACGACGCGCCTGACCCCGTCGGCACTGGACCAGAACCACCCGACCGAGTTCACGATCGTACCGGATGCACCGACCCGCCATGCGCTGGCCGACGAGTTGGGCCTGCTGGATCTGCGCAAGCTGCGCTTCGCGGGTGCGCTGCACCCGGAGGGCAAGGCGGGCTTTGTCCTGAAGGCCGAACTCGGCGCCACGGTGGTGCAGCCCTGTGTCGTCACGCTGGCGCCGGTGACCACCCGGATCGACACGCCGGTGCTGCGCCGCTTCGTTCCCGCCGACCGCC
Source organism: Thalassococcus arenae (assembly GCF_019104745.1). Classification (NCBI taxonomy): domain Bacteria; kingdom Pseudomonadati; phylum Pseudomonadota; class Alphaproteobacteria; order Rhodobacterales; family Roseobacteraceae; genus Thalassococcus; species Thalassococcus arenae. The sequence goes on along the minus strand of NZ_JAHRWL010000002.1, from coordinate 402,444 downwards.
TGGAGCATTTCGAGGCCGGGTCCGAGACCGAAACCCCCGAGGATGACAGCATCGAACCGCTGGGTGCGGTGATCGACCTCGACGCGGTGATGGCCGAGGCGCTGGCGCTGGCCTTGCCGGTCTATCCGCGCGCCGAGGGCGCCGATCTGGGCGAGGCGGTGTTCGCAGGTCAGGGAATCGATCCGCTGCGCGACGACGATCTCAAGCCGCTGGCCGGCCTTGCCGCGCTGCGCGACAAGCTGACGGACGGGAACAAGGAATAACCGGCGGCCAACCGAAAAGATTCCGCTTGCCCTTTCGCCCGCTCTGCGTATTTTCGCGCCTTCACCGAATTCCGGGCTTGTGTCACCGGGTGCCTTGGCAGTAAGAGGCGCGGACACACGCGGCCCGCCCATGGCAGGGACGCCCTGCCCCTGAGACGATCGAGATAGAGACATGGCTGTCCAGCAGAACAAGGTTTCGAAATCGCGCCGCAACAATCGTCGCGCACATGACGCGCTCGTTGCCGCGAATCCCAACGAATGCGACAATTGCGGCGAACTGAAGCGTCCGCACCACGTCTGCCCGTCGTGCGGCCACTACGCCGAGCGCGAAGTCGTGGCGATGGCGGACGAGATCGATCTGGACGACGACGCGGCATAACGCCCTTCAAGGCCTGCGCCCATGAACTCTGAGCGGGATCGCGCGAGGACGGGCAACGGGCCTGTTGTGATTTCGGTCGACGCGATGGGCGGCGACCGTGGGCCGGCGGCCGTGGTCGCCGGTATCGTGCGTTCGGCCACCATCAACCCCGATATCCGGTTCATCCTGCACGGCCCCCGGGACGAGCTCGAGCGCCTTATCTCGCGCCGCAAGCAATTGCGCGACCGCTGCGAGATCCGCGACGCCGCCGGTGTCGTGACGATGCACGACAAACCCAGCCAGGTCATGCGCAACGGCAAGGACACGTCGATGTGGTCGACGCTGGATTGCGTGCGCAACGGCGAAGCGACCGTGGCGGTCAGTTGCGGCAATACCGGCGCGCTGATGGCGCTGAGCATGATCCGTCTGCGCAAGCTGCCCGGCGTCAACCGCCCCGCCATCGCGATCCTGTGGCCGTCGCGCAACCCGCAGGGTTTCAACGTGATGCTGGATGTCGGGGCCGATATCCGTGCCGACGCCCGCGACCTGCTGCAATACGCTTTGATGGGCGCTTCCTATGCCCGCAACGGCCTGAACCTGCCGGTGCCGCGCGTCGGCCTTCTGAACGTCGGTACCGAGGAACACAAGGGCCGGGCCGAGCTGAAAGAGGCGCATGACCTGATCGGCGATCTGGCCGAACAGGGCAAATACGAATTCGTGGGCTTCGTCGAAGGCGGCGACATCCCCGGCAATACCTGCGACGTGATCGTCACCGACGGATTTACCGGCAACGTGGCGCTGAAGACCGGTGAAGGCACCGCGTCGCTGATCGGCGACCTGCTGCGCGAGGCCTTCGCCTATACCCCGCTGTCTCGGCTGGCCTCGTTGCTGGCCTACACGTCGCTGCGGCGGCTGAAGAAACGCATCGACCCGCGCCGGGTGAACGGCGGTGTCTTTCTGGGCCTGAACGGAACGGTGGTGAAATCCCACGGTTCGGCGGATGCCACCGGCATTTCCTCGGCTGTCAAACTGGCCTTCGAACTGGCGCAATCGGGATTCGCCGACCGGCTGGCGGCGCGGGTTGCCTCGGCGGCCGAGCTTGCGCAGGATGACGCGCAAGCAGAGCAGCAAAAAGAATCAGGCACATGACAACGCGGGCAGTCGTGATCGGGGTTGGGCATTACCTGCCCGAACGCGTCGTGGAAAACGCCGAGTTCGAAAAATCTCTGGACACTTCCGACGAATGGATCCGCGCCCGGTCCGGCATCGAACGGCGGCATTTCGCGGCCGAGGGCCAGACCACGTCGGATCTTGCGGTGCGCGCGTCGCGGGCGGCATTGGCCGATGCCGGCCTGGCGGGCGACGATCTGGATGCGATCATCCTGGCCACCTCGACCGCCGATCTGACCTTTCCGTCGGCCGCCACGATGGTGCAGGCCGAACTGGGCATGACACGTGGTTTCGCCTTTGACGTCCAGGCGGTCTGTGCGGGCTTCATCTATGCCCTGGCCAACGCCAACGCGCTGATCGTGTCGGGACAGGCGAAACGGGTTCTGGTGATCGGCGCGGAAACCTTTTCGCGGATCATGGACTGGACCGACCGCACCACCTGCGTGCTGTTCGGCGACGGTGCCGGCGCCCTGGTCCTCGAGGCGCGCGAAGGCGCCGGAACCAATGCCGACAGGGGTATCCTGGCCACCGACCTGCATTCCGACGGCCGGTTCCGCGACATCCTCTACGTCGATGGCGGCGTCAGTACGCAGAATACCGGCCATCTTCGGATGCAGGGCAAGGAGGTGTTCCGCCACGCCGTGGAAAAGCTGGCGGCGACCGCCACGGCCGCGCTCGACAAGATCGGCATGGAGGCGCAGGAAGTCGATTGGGTGGTGCCGCACCAGGCCAATATCCGCATCATCGCGGGCACTGCGAAGAAACTGGGTTTGCCGATGGAACGGGTCGTGGTGACCGTGCAGGACCACGGCAACACGTCGGCCGCATCGATCCCGCTGGCACTGTCGGTGGGCAAGGAACGCGGCCAGATCAAGCCCGGCGATGTGCTGGTCACCGAAGCCATTGGCGGCGGGCTTGCCTGGGGGTCGGTTGTGTTGCGCTGGTGACGCCGAAAACGCCGCGTGAACCCGCCCATACAAGTGCTTGATATTGACTCGGAAATTGCACCGGTCCATCCTCGTGCGAAAGAAGGGGAGGACCGGAGATGGGTGACAATACCTTGACGCGCATGGATCTGAGCGAGGCGGTCTTTCGAGAAGTGGGCCTGTCGCGCAACGAAAGCGCCGATCTGGTCGAAGCCGTTCTGCAGCACATGTCCGACGCGCTGGTCGCTGGCGAGCAGGTCAAGATCTCGTCCTTCGGCACGTTTTCGGTACGCGACAAGGCGGCCCGCGTGGGGCGCAATCCCAAGACCGGTGAAGAGGTTCCGATCCAGCCGCGCCGGGTACTGACCTTTCGGCCGTCGCACCTGATGAAGGAACGCGTCGCCAACGGCAACCGCAAGTAAGGGGCACGCCATGGCCAAGTCGCGCGATGCCTTCCGGACCATCTCGGAAGTCGCCGAATGGCTGGACACGCCGGCCCATGTGCTGCGGTTCTGGGAAAGCAAGTTCACCCAGATCAAGCCCGTGAAACGCGCCGGCGGGCGCCGCTACTACCGCCCCAATGACATGGAATTGCTGGGCGGAATCAAGAAGTTGCTGCATGAAGACGGGATGACCATCAAGGGCGCGCAAAAGGTATTGCGCGAACAGGGGGTCAAGTATGTCGCGGGTTTGTCGACGACGCGCGTGACCGCGGATCCCGAACCCGACACGCTGGTCGAAGACGCGCCCTACGTCGAAGTCGAAAGCCCCGAAACCGTCGTGCCCTTTGCGCGCGCCGAAGACGACGGATCGGCCGGACCGCGTGCCGGAGCCGAGATCGAGCAAGGCACCGATCCGGCCGAGACCGAAGCGCCTCAAGCCGACGACGACGGCAGGACGGCGGAGCCGGAGGCCGAAACCGACGCGGTGGCGGAGGCAGCTGCCGACGGCGATGGTGACGCCGCCGGTAGAGACGCGACCGCCGAAGACGACCTGGCGTTGCCGGATTTCCTGAAACGCCCGGACGCGTCCGAAGAAACCCCGCCACCGGCACCCGACGCGCCCGCGGTGCAGCCGCGGGTTCCCGACGATCCGGATATCGACGCGATCACGGCCGAGCCTGGCCTGCTGGGACGCTCGGCAGCCCTGTCTGACTTGCCGCCGGAGATCGCGCACGCGGTTGCCGAACAGCTGCCCGCACTTTGGCGTCACGCGCAGAAGTTGACCGGGCCTGTAGCGCGCTGAGCCTCGGCGGAAATTGCGGTATGGGGGTTGCTCCCACCCGGAAAACCGCTATGACACGGAACCACAAGTCGGGCTATGGCGCAGCCTGGTAGCGCGTCCGTCTGGGGGACGGAAGGTCGCAGGTTCGAGTCCTGCTAGCCCGACCAAGAAACCTCCGATTTTGAAAATTCTCTGCCCCGGTTCCGTCCGTCCGGATCGGGCCCGATTACCTCTCCAATTTCCTGTCCGCGCTTGCTAAGACGGCGTAAACCGGAAAAGGGGGAAGTGACATGGCGGGGGTGCTGGCCAGTCAGCAGATCGAGGCGCTTCTGGCTTCGGACGCGATCCACACGGAAACGCCGCTGGCCGAAGGCCAGATCCAGCCTGCCAGCCTGGACCTGCGGCTGGGCAATGTCGCCTATCGCGTGCGTGCTTCTTTCCTGGCCGGCAAAGGCCGCAGCGTGGCCGACCGCATCGCCGAATTCGAGATGCACCGCATCGACCTGACGGCCGGAGCGGTGCTGGAGAAGGGCTGCGTGTATGTCGTGCCGCTGATGGAGAGCCTGGCCCTGCCCGCCGATCTGTCGGCCATCGCCAACGCCAAGAGTTCGACCGGGCGGCTGGATCTGCTGACCCGCACGATCACCGATGGCGGCACCGAGTTCGACCGCATCGGCGCGGGCTATGCAGGCCCGCTCTACGCCGAGATCTGCCCACGGTCGTTTTCGGTGCTGGTCCGGCCCGGCATGCGGCTGAACCAGATCCGGTTCCGCCGCGGTCGCGCGGTGCTGGACGATGCCGAACTGACCGCGTTGCATCAGGCCGAAACGCTGGTTACCGGCGGACCGGCGGTAGTCGGCGAAGGCCTGGGCTTTTCCGTCGACCTGACGCCGGGACCGGCGGGTGTGGTGGGTTACCGGGCCAAGCCGCATACCGGCGTGATCGACCTTGACCGGATCGGGCATTACGACCCGGCCGAATACTGGGAAGTGCTGCGCAGCGACAATGGCCGACTGATCCTGGACCCCGACGCCTTCTACATCCTGGTCAGCCGCGAGGCGGTGCATATCCCGCCCGGCTACGCCGCCGAGATGGCGCCTTACCTGGCGATGGTGGGCGAGTTCCGGGTGCATTACGCGGGCTTTTTCGACCCCGGTTTCGGCCATGACGCGGCGGGCGGATCGGGCGCGCGCGGCGTTCTGGAAGTGCGCTGCCACGAGGCGCCTTTCGTGCTGGAACACGGGCAGATCGTGGGGCGGCTGGTCTATGAGCGCATGGACGAGGCGCCCGCGCAGCTATACGGCGCCGGCATCGCATCGAATTATCAAGGCCAGGGACTGAAGCTGTCCAAGCATTTCGCCGCGCCCTGAGGGCAGGGTCAGAAGCGGTTCATCCGGCCCGCCACCTTGGCCGCCTGCTTGGCCTGGCGCATCTGCTTGTTGTTCTGGCGCATCTGGCGGCGTTCCTGCGGCGTCAGCCCGTCGGTATCCGGCGCGCTCTGCTGGCCGCCGCCGCCTCGAAACGCCCGGTTCATGCCGGCATCCACGCCTTTGGAAATCAGTTTCCGCATGACGAGGCGGACAACCATATTGATGATCTGGTTCGCGTTCATGGCGCGCTCCTTTGCTGCTCACGGGGCAGTATAGCGCAGATTGCGCCGAAATCAGGGCATTTTCCGCGGATCAGTCCTCGAACATCTCGGACTGGCCTTCGTCGGTCTCTTCCTCGAGGTCGACATCGCCCTCGCCCATGGTCGGCATCATGCCGGGCGGCGTGCTGTCCAGCAGCCCCGCCGAGCGCAATTCCTTGAGCCCTGGCAGATCCCGCGCCGATTCGAGGCCGAAATGGTCCAGGAAGCTTTGTGTCACCACGAACGTCACCGGGCGGCCCGGCGTCATCTTGCGCCGGCCAAAGCGGATCCACTCCATCTCGAGCAACTGGTCCACCGTGCCGCGGCTGACGCTGACGCCGCGGATTTCCTCGATCTCGGCGCGGGTGACGGGCTGGTGATAGGCGATGATCGCCAGGGTTTCGATCGCCGCACGGCTGAGCTTGCGGGTTTCGACGGTCTCGCGGCTCATCAGAAAGCCCAGGTCGGGCGCGGTGCGGATTGCCCAGGCATCGCCGACCTTGACCACGCGCACGCCGCGCCCCTCGTAGCGGTTTCGCAGGTGTTGCAGCGCCTCGGCCGCGTCGCAGCCATGCGGCATGCGCGATTCCAGTTCCCTGACCGTAACCGGCTCGACCGACGCGAACAGGATCGCTTCGACCATGCGTTCCTGTTCGCCCATCGGCGGGGCTTCGAACAGGCTTTCACGCGGGCTGTCCGTGTCCTCCTGGGTCGGCTGATCGGCGTCAGTCACGGCGGCCCTCCTTGCGGCGCAGCTGGATCGGCGCGAACATCTCGGACTGGCGCAGTTCGGCGTGGCCGTCGCGGACCAGTTCCAGCGTCGCGGCGAACGTCGCCGCGGTGGCCGAGCGCCAGCGCACCGGATCGGCGTCCCAGCCATCGGGCAGGTAGCTGGACAGATCCGTCCAGGTGCCGGCGAACCCGATCATCGAACGCATCCGGTCCAGCGCCTGCTCCATCGTGTAGACGCTGTCGCGATCCATCGTGAAGGGGCGGAATTCATCGCGGGTGCGAATGCGGGAATAGGCCTGCATCAGGTCGAGCAGCGTCGCGGTATAGGTGACCTTCTTGATCCGCTCGACTTCCTCCGGCACGCCGCGGGCAAAGAAATCATAGCCCAGACGGTCACGCGCCATCAGCCGCGCCGCGGCGTCGCGCATGGCCTGCAGACGCTCCAGCTGGAATGCCAGATGCGCGGCCAGCTCCTCGCCGCTCGGGCCCTGTTCGGCGGGATCGGGCGGCAGCAAGAGGCGCGATTTCAGGAAGGCCAGCCAGGCCGCCATGACCAGATAGTCGGCCGCCAGTTCGATCCGCAGCGCCTTGGCCTTTTCGACAAAGGCCAGGTATTGCCGCGCCAGGTCGAGGATCGAGATCTTGCGCAGGTCCACCTTTTGCGTCCGCGACAGCATCAGCAGCACGTCCAGCGGCCCCTCGAAGCCATCGACATCCACCACCAGAGCTTCCGCCGCGAGGCGGTCGGCCACGCTGGTCGGCTGGAAATCGGCGGCGGTCTCGAACTCGTCAGTCATCCATGGCGCTCATGCCCAAGCGCCTCAAACTCGGCTTCCAACGCGTCGATGTCAACCGGTTGGACGGCGGGACATGCCGCGATGACGGCGTCTGCGCGCGCCTGTGCGGCATCGCTCATGGTGCCCACAAGATCCATCAGCGCCTGCATCTCGGCCAGATCGCCGTTGCAATGCAGAACGACGTCGCAACCCGCCGCCAACGCCGCGGCGCCGCGCTCGGACACCGTGCCCGACAAGGCCTGCATCGAGATGTCGTCGGTCATCAGCAGCCCGCCGAACCCGATATCGCGGCGGATCAGGTCGATCATCGCGGTCGAGATCGTGGCCGGGTTGCCGGGGTCGATGGCGTCGAAGACCAGGTGCGCGGTCATGCCCATCGCCTGCCCCGCGAAAGGCCGGAAGGCGGCGAAATCGGCGGCGTCCAGCGTGGCACGGTCGGCCGCGATGCGCGGTAGCGACAGGTGGCTGTCCAGCACCGCGCGGCCATGGCCGGGAATATGTTTTACGACGGGACAGATCCCGCCTTGTTCCAGCCCCTCGACCACCGCCCGCCCGATTTCGACGACACGATCGAGGCTGTCGGCGTAACAGCGGTTGCGCAGAAAGGCATGGGTGTCGGGACGGGCGATATCGAGCATCGGCGCACAGTTCGCGGTGATGCCCATGCCCCGCAATTCATGCGCGATCAGCCGGTAGCGCAGACGCATCGCGCGCGCGGCGTTGGCGCCGTGGCGGGCGACCTCGTCCAGGGGCGGCAGCCAGTCGCGACCCAGCGGCGGGCGGTAGCGCTGCACGCGCCCGCCTTCCTGATCGATCAGGATGGGGGCCTCCCGGCCGACTGCATCTCTGAGTTCTTCTGTAAGATTAGCTACTTGCGATACGTTTTCAATGTTTCGCGCGAACAGGATGAAGCCAAAGGGATCGGCTCGGGCGAAGAACCGCTTTTCGTCGGCGCCGAGCCGCGTCCCGGCGCAGCCCAGGATGGCCGCGCCAAAGCGGCGCGTCACCGCGCCACCACCGGGATGCAGTCGACATTCTGCGCGACGAAAGCAGAGCAGAAGCGGCGGGCATCCGCCAGGTCTTCGAAGCCGTGCGCCCGCAATCGGTAGAACACCCGTCCGCCGGAACTTGCCCGCTGGATGACCCGCGACTTGTCGACAAGGTAATCACCGAACCGCGCTTCCAGTCGCGCCCATTCGGAACGGGCGGTCTCGGCGCTGTCGAACGCGCCGATCTGAACCAGCCGGGTTCCGGTGGGAATTGCCGCCGGATCGATTTCCTTTTGTGCCTCGGCCTCGGTCGGCGTCACCGCGGCCTCGAGCGAGGCGGTCTGCAGACCGACCGGGCGGCGCATCGGACGCAGCGAACGCACCAGCCCCTCGCCCGGCTTTGCCACCGGCAACGGCGCCTGGACCTCGGTCACGACCTCTGCCTCATCCGCGCTGTCGGTCTCGGATATCTCGGTGACGACCGCCGCGGCCTCTCCGGGCTCCATGTCGGTCAGTGGCACAGCACCGGCGGCGATCTGTTCGACAAGCCTCTGGATCGCGTCGCCGGTTCCGTCCGGCTCGGCCGCGCCTGTCTCCTCGGCCATGACCGGGGCTTCCGGCGCGGGTTCGGCCAGGCTGGGCATCGGGGTCAGCGTGACGCGTTTGGGCTGCGCCTCGGGCCGCGCGGCGGGCTTGATCGCGCCAAGCGCCACATCCTCGGAAGACAGGCCCGGCGGTGCCGGCGCCAGAACCAGCCGATCGGCGGCGTCTTCGGCACCACCCCGCCCGGCCACGGCGTTGACCGCCAGGCCCTGGTGATCGGCCAGCTGGCCGCCGGGATCGTTCGGCGCCTCACGCATCGGACCCTGCACCGCCTGGACCACGGGAATGCCGCTGACGTCGCGCACCAGCAGCCGGTAACCCCACACGCCGACACCGGCGATCAGTGCCAGAGACACAAGCGCACCGGCCCAGTTTGCCGCCGTCGCGACGCCGCGCGTCGCAGGGGCGCTGTCTGCCCCATCATAGGTGAAATCCGCCATTTTTCGCCTCGTTCTCCCCCGCACGTTGTGCCGCACGGGTGCGTTGTCTGCTCGTCTCCGACGCAGGCCGAGGCGCTTTTGTCAGCGCATTTCTTCTGCCGGCGTCACACCCAAGATACCAAGACCGGCCGAAATGACAACCGCGACGGCCCGCGCCAAGGCGATTTTCGCCTGACTGGTGGCAACGTCGTCCTGCAGAAAGCGCAGCGCCGGTTCGTCATGGCCACGGTTCCAAAGACCGTGCAGTTCGGCAGCCAGTTCCGAGAGGTAGGTCGCCACGCGGTGTGGTTCGTGCGTGCGGGCGGCGATTTCGATCAGCCGCGGCCATTCCGCCAGCTTGCGCGCCAGCGCCAGTTCGGCGGAATGGGTCATGCCGGACAGGTCGGCCTTGGCCAGCGTGCAATCGTCGATCGCGATCCCCTGCTCGGCCGCCTTGCGCAGCACCGAAGCGACGCGGGCATGGGCGTACTGCACATAGAAGACCGGGTTTTCCTTGGATTGCTCGACCACCTTGTCGAAATCGAAATCCAGCGGCACATCGTTGCGCCGCGTCAGCATGTGGAACCGCGCCACGTCGGGACCGACCATGTCGACCAGGTCGCGCAGTGTGACGAAGGTTCCGGCGCGTTTCGACATCTTGAAAGGCTGACCGTTCTTGAACAGCTTGACCAGTTGCAAAAGCTTGATGTCCAGCGGAACCCGGTCACCCGACAACGCCTTGACCACCGCCTTGAGCCGCTTGACATAGCCGCCGTGATCAGCGCCGAAGATGTTGATCAGCTGGTCGAAACCGCGCTGGACCTTGTCGTAGTGATAGGCGATGTCGGGGGCGAAATAGGCCCAGGTGCCGTCGGCTTTTTGCACCGGGCGGTCCTCGTCATCGCCGAACGCGGTCGACTTGAACAGCCATTGTTCGCGTTCTTCCCAATCGTCATCCGCCTTGCCCTTGGGCATCGGCAGGGTGCCCCAATAGATCAGCCCCTGCTGTTTGAGCGTGTCGATCGCGTCTTCGATCCGGCCGGTATCGAACAGCGACTTCTCCGAGAAATAGTGGTCCATGTGCACGCCGAGCGCGGCCAGGTCTTCGCGGATCAGGTCCATCATCGCGTTGGTGGCGAACTCGCGCACCGCGTCGAGCCACTCTGCCTCGGGCGCGTCGAGCCACACATCGCCGACCTTGTCCTTGAGCGCCTCGCCCACCGGGATCAGGTAGTCGCCGGGATAGCTGCCCTCGGGCCAGTCGACGCTGAGGTCATGCGCCTCCTGGTAGCGCAGGTAGGCGGAGCGGGCCAGCTTTTCGACCTGCGCGCCGCCATCGTTGATGTAGTATTCCCGCGTCACGTCGTAGCCCGCGTAGTCCAGCAGCGCGGCCAGCGCATCGCCGACGATGGCTCCGCGGGCATGGCCGACATGCATCGGACCGGTGGGGTTGGCCGAAACGAATTCGACATTGACCCGCTGCCCCTGCCCCATCACCGACCGCCCGTAGGCGGTTCCGGCGGCCAGGATGGCGCGCGGCAGGTCCTGCCACAGCGCCTGGGCCAGCCGCAGGTTGATGAACCCGGGGCCAGCCACCTCGGCGCTGTCGATGCGCGGATCGGCGATCAGCAGCGGCACCAGGGTTTCGGCGAGGTCGCGGGGCTTGAGGCCGGCCGGCTTGGCCAGCACCATCGCGGCATTGGTGGCCATATCGCCATGGGCGGCGTCGCGCGGCGGTTCGACCGTGACGGGGCCCAGATCCAGCCCGCCGGGCAAGGCGCCCTCGGCCTGAAGCGCTGCGATGGCATCGGCCACGACGCCGGCGATGTCGGTAAACAGGTTCATGGTCAACTCCGGATGTCGCGCCACCCCTTATCACGAGGGCGCTTGGCGTCAATGTCGGGGGCGCCGCGCCGCGGCTTACTTGACGTCCCTGCGTTCCTGCCGGGCGGGCCCAAGCGTGATCAGCTGAACGCCATCGAGATCGCGCGGCGCGTCGTCGGGGCCCAGAAAGCGCAGGTTGCCGTTGGGGCCCAGTTCGGCCACGACCACCGCCTGCGGGTTCTTTTCGCGCCATTGCGCCAGCGTGAATTCCCCCGTCAGCCGCGTGGTGCGGAATTCATCGCCCTCGACCAGCCGGGCGTTCAACTCGAAAAACGTCTGCCCCGCCCCGATCGCGCGCCCGCCCAGCGTCGACGGCAACGCGTGACGCGACGAGGTTTCGCGCACGCGCTTGACCTGGAACACGTTGTCGCGGCCGAATTCCGGCGCCAGGTCGGTGGCCACCAGGGTGTTGTAGGCGTCGTTGTCGGTTGCGGCGACGATCTTTTCGTAGGCCATGAATTCCAGCCGGTGCTCGGCCGCCTCGGACAGCACGTCGCCGTAATAGGTTTCGATCCCTTCCTCGCGGGCATTGCGCAGATGCGCCCCGTTGGGGTCGGCGATCAGCACCGGTAGCTCGAGTTTCTGCAACGCCTTGGCAAAGGCCACGGCAAAGCGCGAACCGCCGACGATCAGAACGCCGGGCTTGCGCGAGGCCGTGAGGCCCAGCAGCCGCGCCATCGGTGTGAGCGTGAAGCCGTGCAGCACCACGGTCGCGGCGACCAGGGCGAAGGCCAGCGGCGCGACGCGGTCGGCATCGGCGATCCCCAGTTCCACCAGCCGTTCGCCGAACAGCCCCGCCACCGCCACCAGCACCACGCCGCGCGGTCCGGTGAACGCCACCAGCAGCCGTTCGCGCCAGGGAACGTTGGAGAAGGCCAGCGCCAGCAGCACCGGCAGGGGACGCGCGACCAGGATCACCGCCACGACGAACAGCAGCGCGCGCAGATCCAGCGACATCAGCGTCTGCATCGACATGTTGGCGGCCAGCAGGATGAACACGCCGGACACCAGCAGGACGGTGGCATGTTCCTTGAAGCGACGCAGTTCGGTATAGCTGGGCAGATCGGCATTGGCGATCCAGATGCCCATGATCGTCACCGCCAGCAGGCCGGATTCGTGCAGCACCGCGTCGGAGACGGCGAAGATCGCCAGCAACAGGACGAACAGCACCGGCACTTTCATGTATTCCGGCACCCACGCTTCGCGGAACGCCCGCGACAGGCCCCAGCCCGCGGCGATGCCGAGGATCGTCGCGATCCCGATGCCGAGCGCGATCTCGTAGGCGGCCGCCCCCATCGACGTCGCGGTCTGCAGAACGACCACCACCTCGAAGGCCAGCACCGCCGCCAGCGCGCCGACCGGGTCGTTGACGATGGCCTCCCATTGCAGCAGCGCGGCGGGGCGTTTCTGAAGCTTGGCCTGGCGCAGCAAGGGCGCGATGACGGTGGGTCCGGTGACGATCAGGATGCCGCCGAAGACCGTGGAGGTCGCCCAGCTGAGCCCCGCGACGTAGTGCAGCGTGGCCGAGGAAACCAGCCACCCCAGCGGCCCGCCGATGAAAACCAGCCGCCTGACGCCCTTGGCAGCGTCGCTCAGGGTGTGGAAGTTCAGCGTCAGACCGCCTTCGAACAGGATGATCGCCACGGCGATGGCGACCATCGGCTTGACCAGATCACCAAAGACCTCGGACGGGTCGAACAGGCCCAGAACCGGCCCGACCAACAGACCCGCGGCCAGCATCAGGACGATGGCCGGCATCCGCAGACGCCAGGCCAGCCATTGACTGCCAACCCCCAGGGCGCCCACGAGCGCGAAACCGAGTACCGGGTCGAAACCACCCGCCGCAGGGATTGCCATGCCGAAATCCTTCGCTGTCCTGCAAAGGTTCTAACGCGGCTTCAGGGCGCCTGCCAGTCGATCACCGCCCCCGGCGCCACTCCGCGCGACACCGGGTGGCACAGCATGAGCGCGGCATCGCCGGCCGACAGCAGCGCCTTGCGATCCCAGTCGGCGACCGGAGACAAACGCAAGCCGGCGATCCTTGCCGGCCGCGCGCGTTTGCCGATCTGCGACGAAAGACCGGCAAACCCGGCGCCGCGGGCGACCGTGAGCGTCGGCGCCAGGGGATCGACGGCTTCGAAGATGAACCCGCCAAGGGCGCGGCCCGACCCCAGCCCGTCGTGAAGCGCCGCCGCAAGATGCGCGGACCGTTCGATATCCGGTGCCGGGTCCGACGCTTCGGCCGTCGCGATCAGCGGCATCAGGTCGAGATAGATGTGCAGCGGATTGGCCGCCCAGGATTCAGACAGAACGCCGAACAACGTGCGCGGCTTGGAATCGAGCGTCAGGGTTTCGACCCGGTTGGGCATTTCGTGCGCCAGCGCCTCGAGCGGGGCCGACCGCACGCCGAGCGCGACGACCGCGGCACCGAAAGTCGAAAGCCGCTGCACCAAGGCCTGGCCAAGCGGATGATCGGCACCTGCGACAAACGCAATGCGGTTCTTAAAATACGATACGCCGAACACGAAAATGACGTCCTGAAATAACTTCCGACATCCATTGCGAACGGAAATGGGCGTTGTGTCAAACCCCGTCGTGCAAAATATCCGTACCGGTCAACTGCGCATGCTGTTGCAACGCGTAGCGGTCGGTCATCCCTGCGATGTAGTCCGCGACGATCCGCGCCAGCGCCGTTCGCGTCCGGGCGGCGGCGATCTCGGCCCGCCAGCCATCGGGCAGGAATTCGGGATTCGACATGTAGATCGGGAACAGACCGTTCACCACTTCGGTGACGCGTTCGCGTTGTTCCATCACGCGCGGCGCGCGGTACATGTTTGCAAAAAGAAAGGCTCGTATTTCCTTGATATTGCTATGCATTTCATTCGAAAAGCAGGCGACTGGGAACCCCAGTTCGCGCAACGCCTGGACCGAGTCGGGACGCGCTTCGGCCAGGCGGTTCCTGGTGGTCTCGATGACGTCGGACACCATGGCCCCGAACACTCGCCGCAGGGCTTCATGGCGGCGGCGCGATGCCCCCAAACCGGGGTAGTGACGGTCGACCTCGGCATAGGCCGAACCTACCAGCGGCAGGTCTGAAATCGCCTTTTCCGTGAAAAGTCCGGCCCTCAAACCGTCGTGCAAATCGTGGTTGTTATACGCGATATCATCGGACAGCGCTGCAACCTGTGCTTCAGCGCTGGCATGGGTGTGCAACTCAAGGTCGTGACAATCGTTATATTCGGCCAAAGCCAGCGGCAAAGGGTGCGCGACAGGCCCGTTATGCTTGGCGATTCCCTCAAGCGAATCCCAGGTCAGGTTCAGCCCGTCGAACTCGGCATAGTGGCGTTCCAGCGCGGTGACGATCCGCACCGTCTGCGCGTTGTGATCGAACCCGCCATAGGGCGCCATCAGCGCATCCAGGGCGTCTTCGCCGGTATGGCCAAAGGGTGTGTGGCCCAAGTCATGGGCCAGCGCCACCGCCTCGGTCAGGTCGGTGTTCAGCCCCAGAGCGCCGGCGATGGTGCGCGCCACCTGCGCCACCTCGATCGAATGGGTCAGTCGCGTGCGATAGAAATCGCCTTCGTGTTCGACGAAGACCTGGGTCTTGTGTTTGAGCCTGCGAAACGCCGAGGAATGTATGATCCGGTCGCGGTCGCGCTGGAAACACGATCGGAACGCGCTTTCTTCTTCTGCAACCAGACGACCGCGGGCCGCCGCGGGTGTGCAGGCATAGGGCGCGTGCATGGCCTCTCCTGTTCTTGTCGCCTGTCTCTGCCGCGCATATATTACAGCTTGCGCAACAGTTAAACCGTCCCGCGAGGCCAGCGATGCAACTGCCCCCCAAGGTCACCACCCGTGCCTTCGAACGCCTGTCCGAAATCGGCGCGGGCGCGCAGGGCAAGGCGCTGCGCGTCGCGGTCGAGGGTGGCGGCTGTTCGGGCTTTCAATACGAGATCAAGCTGGACGAACCGGCTGCGGACGATCTCGTGCTCGAGGCGGATGGCGAACGGGTGGTTGTCGACCAGGTGTCGCTGCCCTTCCTGGCGAACGCAGTGATCGACTTTTCCGACGAACTGATCGGCGCGCGCTTCGTGATCGAGAACCCCAACGCGACCAGCAGCTGTGGCTGCGGAACGTCGTTTTCCGTCTGAACGGCGAACGCCGCCGAACGCCGCTGTCACTCGGCGGGGACGATCCGGCTGCGACGCGGCAGCGCCTCGTCGGCCACCAGCCACAAACCCGACCCGATGACCAGCGCGACGCCCAGCAGCGTGGCGAGCCCCGGCATCTCGGCAAAGCCCACGTAGCCGATCACGACCATCCAGGCGAATTGCAGGTTCATCAGCGGCGTGGCGACATAGGCCGGAAGCAGGCGAAACGCCTCGGCCACCACGTAGCGGCCGGCGAACAGCAGCACGCTGTAGAACGCCACCCAGATCAGATCGGCCCCGGTCATCGGTTGCCACACGAAAGGCAGTGCAAGGCCCATCGTCACCAACAGCGCCAGGTTCGGCCAGAATACCTGCGCCAACGGCACGCGCTCGGCCCGCGCGATGTAGCGGCCCAGCAGCATCGACAAGGTGCCGGTCACGGCGGCGAGCAAGGCCCAAAGGTGCCCGAGTTGCACCGAACTGGGCCCGCCGGGCATCAGGAACAGGATACCAGCCGCTCCGATCGTCACGGCAATCCAGGCCGTTGGCCGGGGATGTTCGCCCAGGATCGGCCCACTGAACGCGGCGGCGAGAACGGGGATCAGGCCGATGAAAAGGAACACGTCGGCAAAAGGCAGATGCCGGAACGCCTGAAAGAAACCGATGGCGGCCAGCACGGTCAGACCCGACCGCAGGGCCATCACCCTGGGAAACCGGGTACGCAGGCCGTGCACGCCACCGTCTTGGCGCCGCAACAGCGTCATCAAGAGCGCCAGACCCAGAACCAGAAGCGCCGAGACGGCGAACAATTGCGGTGCCTCGAACTGCCCGGCGATCATCTTCGTGATGCCGTCCGCCCCGGCCATCATGCCGGTATAGACGACGATCAGCAGCGCCCCGAGGGTCAGCCCATTCATGCCTGACCCGCCCGTGCGAACCCGGCGAAGAACGCCTCGAAATGGGTGGAACTGGCCTCGGCCGCGTCCAAGACGTCCAGCGCCACCGGCGACAGGCTGTCGGCGATGCGGCGGCGCATCGCGGGCCAATCCGGCGTGCGCGCACCGTCCATCTGGAACAGCGCCTGGGACATCTCGCGCAACGCCGCGGCACGGCGCGGATCGCGATCAAAGCGCATCCGGCCGTCTTCCATCGGCTTGCGGAACGCAGCCCCGCCGGACGCGGCCTCGTGCCAGTTGCACACCAAGAATTCGTGGTAGTCGTCGGTCACCGAAACGCCTTCGCCGCTGGTCACCTCGAACAGATGCGTGGCGCGTGACAAAAGCGCCGTCCAGGCCTGGGGTGGCGTTTCGCCGGCATAGACCATCGCGGTGCAGATTTCGGCCAGCAAGTCGGCGTTCTGGTCCAGATAGGCCAGGATGCCGGCGAAATGCAGGCTTTGACGCGCCTCGAGCGGCATGTCCGGATCGCGGCGCCCGTATTCGCTGAGATAAAAGACAATGTGGGTCAGTTCATAGGCGGCCTTCTTGTTCGGCAGCGAAAAGGTTTCGCTGCGGGACGCAAAGGCGCGCAGACGGTCGTCAAGGCCCCGATCGCCGATCGGGTCGACGCCGCGCCGCGCCATGAGGCGCCGCGCTTCGGCCCGCTGCAAGTCGGACAGCTCAGCTCTCGCGAGATTCTGACCCATGGCCCAATCAACCATGCGTTGTCCCACCTGTCCAGAAAATCCAAGCGCTTCGAGATCGAGCACCATGGACAGCAGAAAACGGTAGTATTGCGGAAAGAATTCGAGGCGCCGCAAGGCGCTTTCGTAGAACGGCGCAAGCGGCGCAAGGCTTTCGACCGGGGGCGCGATGCCCGTGCATTCCAGGATGTTCAGCAGCTCGGCGTTTTCCTTCATCCAGAAAACATCGTCCGGGCGGCGCCGGTGGGTCGCGAAACTGCTGACCAGCGCAGCCAGACGGTCTGGCTGGGATCCGATCCGGGACCGCGACTGAAACGCGATGACGTTGCTCATGGCGTGACTCCCCTTGGTCTGACGACGCTTGTTGGCGTTTCGTGGCGCCCGGAGCGGCGCGCTGCTGCACCGCTCCGGTCACGCAGATCAGACCTTGCGGGTCTTGGGGCCGGACCACGAGGTGAACGCCTCGACCGCATCGCCGCTGTCGATCCGGTCTCCGGCCGGGCCGGACCAAGAGGTGAAAGCTTCGACCGCGTCGCCGCTGTCGATCCGGTCGCCGGCCGGGCCGGACCACGAGGTGAACGCCTCGACCGCGTCGCCGCTGTCGATCCGGTCGCCAGCCGGGCCGGACCACGAGGTGAACGCCTCGACCGCGTCGCCGCTGTCGATCCGGTCGCCAGCCGGGCCGGACCACGAGGTGAACGCTTCGACCGCGTCGCCGCTGTCGATCCGGTCGCCGGCCGGGCCGGACCACGAGGTGAATGCCTCGACCGCATCGCCGCTGTCGATCCGGTCGCTGGCCGGGCCGGACCACGAGGTGAACGCTTCGACCGCGTCGCCCATCAGGGCCGATGCACTGGTGTCGTTGCTGACAAGAATTTCTTCAGAAATGGTGTGCTTGAGTTTGGCCGACATGGAACCTTCTCCCGTTTTGGCATGGTTGGTTTCGATGTCGAAAACGCTGCATCTATAGCTTGAATATTTAAAACGTTTTTATCGCTATGATTGATGGATGCTGATTTTTCCACAGAAAGGACGGATCGCAGAAAACCGAGAAGCCAAAGCTAATCGGTTTACCAACAACAAGAAGAAAATTGTGGATATCCTTCGCCGGAACCCTCGCAGAAGTCTGTCTTCCGGTGAATTTCGGCCGAATCGAGCACCGTTGCTTGCGGATTTACCGATGCCTTGCGATACGGATTCGTCGGTTTCGGGAGGACGGGATGAAGATCGCGAGTTTCAACATCAACGGCATCAAGGCCCGGATCGGCGCTTTGACGGATTGGCTGGACGAAGCGCAGCCGGACGTCGCGTTGTTGCAGGAAATCAAATCCGTGGACGAGGGTTTCCCCCGCGAACTGTTCGAGGATCGCGGCTATGTCGTCGAAACGCACGGGCAGAAAAGCTTCAACGGCGTGGCGATCCTGTCCAAGCATCCGCTTGAGGACGTCAGCCGCGGCCTGCCCGGCGACGATGGCGACGAACAGGCGCGCTGGATCGAGGCGACGGTGGTCGGAAACACCCATGCCGTGCGGCTTTGCGGGCTGTATCTGCCCAACGGCAACCCGGCGCCGGGTCCGAAATACGACTACAAACTCGCCTGGATGGCGCGGCTCGAAGCGCGCGCCCGGCAATTGCTGGCCGATGAGATGCCGGCGCTGATGGCGGGCGACTACAACGTGATCCCGCAAGCCGAGGATGCCGCCAATCCGAAGGCCTGGGAAACCGATGCGCTGTTCCTGCCGCAAACGCGCGCCGCGTTCCGTCGGATCGTCAACCTGGGATTCACCGAAGCCTTCCGCGCCCGAAACCAGGCACCGGGGCACTATTCGTTCTGGGATTACCAGGCCGGTGCCTGGGAAAAGGACAACGGCATCCGCATCGACCATTTCCTGCTCAATCCCGCCTGCGCGGACCTGATGCAGGATTGTCAGATCGACCGCGCCATCCGCGGCCGCGAAAAGCCGTCCGACCATGTGCCGATCTGGGTGGAACTGGCACTGTGAACCCTTGGCAGCGGCGACCTCGCCCCCATATCTGAACCATGTTGAAATTCACCCCGATCCTCTTGGCCATACTCTATGCGCTGGCGATGTACCGCTTTTCGGCGTGGCGCACCGCGCGCGAACTGGACGAACGGTCGACCGAACTGGCCGATCCGCGGCTCAAGGCACTGACCGACCGGATGGCGGCGGCGCTGGATCTGCCGCGCATCCGCGTGCATGTCTACGAGATCGACCCGGTGAACGGGTTGGCCGCCCCGGACGGGCGGATATTCATCACACGGGGGTTCTTCCGCAAATACCAGAACGGCGAGGTGTCGGGCGAGGAACTGGCCAGCGTGATCGCGCACGAGCTGGGCCATGTCGCCCTGGGCCATTCGCGCCGGCGGATGATCGATTTTTCCGGCCAGAACGCGCTGCGCACGGCGCTGGCGATGATCCTGTCGCGGTTCCTGCCCGGGATCGGCGTCTGGATCGCCAACATGCTGACGACGCTGCTGGCCGCGCGGCTGAGCCGGGCTGACGAATACGAGGCCGACGAATATGCCGCCGCCCTGCTGGTCAAGGCCGGCATCGGCGTCGCACCGCAGAAATCGCTGTTCCGCAAGCTCGAGGATTTGACCCGCTCGCGCGCGGGGGCCGTCCCGGCCTGGCTGATGTCGCATCCCAAGACCGAGGAACGCATCGCGGCTCTGGAAAAGCTGGAAGCGAAATGGGCGGCCGTGCCGCAGCGCTGACCGCCCATTCCAATCCCTATTTTTCGCCGGATCAGGCTGCGCGACGCCGGCGCGAACGCTGCCGCTTGGCCGGGGCCGCAGGCGCCGAGGCCGCGCCGCCGGAATTGCCGCCCCGCCGCCGCCGTCCGGGACGGCCCGCGCTGGATTTGCCCTGCGCCATTTGCGGACGCGTGCCGCTGCCGGTGGGGATCTCGATCTTCATCAGCTTTTCGATCGCCGCCAGCAGATCGGTTTCCTCGGGCGCGCAAAAGGCGATCGCCTCGCCTTCGCGTCCGGCGCGGGCAGTCCGTCCGATGCGGTGTACATAGTTGTCCGGCACCTCGGGCAGATCGTAGTTCACCACATAGGCCACGCCGGGGATATCGATGCCGCGGGCGGCGACATCGGTCGCCACCAGCACGGTGATCTCGCCTTCGCGGAAGGCCTTGATCGCGCGGTCGCGCTGGCCCTGGCTCTTGTTGCCGTGGATCGAGGCGGCATTGAAGCCGTCGGCCACCAGCCCCTTCATCAGCTTCTCGGCGCCATGCTTGGTGCGCGAAAAGACCAGCGTCAGGGCATCTGTATCGGCCGACAGGATTTCACGCAGGCGCGTGGGCTTGGCGGCCTTGTCGAGGAAATGCACCGATTGGGTGACCTTGTCGGCTGCCTTGCCCGGGGGCGCGACCTGAACCTTGCGGGGATTGGTCAGATAGGCGCCCGAAAGCTCTTCCATCTGCTTCGGCATGGTGGCCGAGAACAGCATGGTCTGGCGCGGGCTGCCCAGGCGTGGCGCGATTTTGCGCAGCGCGTGGATGAAACCAAGGTCGAGCATCTGGTCGGCCTCGTCCAGAACCAGGTGGCGCACCTGGCCCAGATCGACGGCACGGCGGTCCATCAGGTCGATCAGCCGGCCCGGCGTCGCGACCAGGATGTCTGTGCCGCGCGACAATTGCGCGATCTGGCGGCCGATGGATTGCCCGCCAACCACCGTCACGACGCGCAGCTTGGTGCCATCGGTCAGACCGCGCAGGTTGTCTGCGATCTGGTTCACCAGTTCGCGGGTCGGGGCCAGGATCAGGGCCTTGGCGGTTTTCGGCGCCGGCTTGGCCGGTTGGGCCAGCAGATGCTCTACCAGCGGCAGGCCGAAGGCCAGTGTCTTGCCGGTGCCGGTCTGGGCAAGGCCCATGATGTCGTGACCTTCCAGCGCCAGCGGGATCGCCTGGTTCTGGATCGGAGTGGGTTGGGTCAGGCCGGCGCGGTCAAGCGCGGCGTTGAGTGTCGGCGAGAGGCCGAGCATGTCGAAATCGAACAAACGGTATCCTTCATGGGCCGCGCATCCTGCGCGACCACGGTTGCGGCCGCTGCGAGGCGGCCCGGTAGGGTGCATGCGGCCTCTGGAAAGGCGGGCGTATCCCGCCGCAACCGGCCGTCATGTCAGGAACCCTGCGTGATGGGGAACTGAAAACTGTCTGTGCTGGTGGCCCGTCCGGTTCAGTGTCGGGGCGCGGCAAGCTCACGCGGCTGCGCAGCACTGGGCGGGCTATGCGGCATCGCAGCGTTGACGTCAAGGGAAAGTTTCCGCCGGGTCGGAGTACGGGCACCGCGCGGCGATCGTCATTCGGTCAGGTCGAAGCCCGCCTCGGCCACGTCGCGACCGTTGACCTGAACGATCAGGCTGTGCGGGCCGGGATGCAGCCGGTAGGTGGTGGCGTCGCCCTTCAGCCGGTGGGCCTTTCGCATCCGCAGCGGCTGACCGGGTTTCAGCTTTGCGGTCTTCAGCTTGAAGACCTTCTCGCCACGTCCGTTCGGGCGATGGAAATGCAGCCTGTAGTCGACCAGCACCGGCAGCGCCTGGTCCGCCTCCAGCGTCACCGAGAATTCGAGCGTGCCGCCGACCCGCACGGTCGCCGGCACATCCAGTCGGGCCGAGACATGCCCTTCGCGATAACCCAGCAGATCGAGCGCCCCGCGTTCGCCACGCTTGACCGCGGTGCGCAGGGCGTGACGGGTGATCCAGTCGATCTCGTCAGAATTCTGGTGCCCGGCGGCGGCCCAGCGGCGCAGGCGATCGACCACCACATCGGGCATGATCCTGGACAAATCGTTCATGTGATTGGCGACGGATCGCGTGACGTAGCGCGTGGGATCGGCTTGAAGACGGTCGAGAAAGCGCAGTGGCACCGCCGGGTCCAGCGTGATGTTGGCCGCCCAGGGCAGCCGCGGGCGGGTGCCTTCGCTGACCAGCCGCCGCACGTGGTAGTTGGGATCGCCGCACCACAGATCGAGCCGCGCGAGCGTCTGATCCGGCCAGCGGTTCAGGAAAGGGCGGATGTAGTATTCCATCGAAAACCGTTGCGTCGCGGTGTGCAGCAGGTCGAGCGCGCGGTCACGATGGTTTTCCAGCCCGTGCCGCACCGCGAGAATGCCCGGCACGGCGTGGATGAACCGTCCGAAATCGTCGTCGGTCCGGTTTGGGTCGAGCGGCGGTGGCATCGCAGCCTCCAGCGCGTCGGCCATGGCCGGAAAACCGGTAGGCAACTGCGCCTCGGCGCAGGTGGCCAGCCAGTCGAGCCGTTCCAGCAGCCCGCGATCCGTGAACCCCGCCACCGCGTCGCTGGCAAAGCGATCCGCATCGAAGCCCGGCAACACCGCGAATTCGCCGGCCAGGTCAGCGACGGTGTCGGCGTTGAACAGCTGGTCGGCCAGCGAAAAGCCCGCGCCGCCGCCCTTCCCGTCCGGGCCGCGCGCCATCAGATCGTCGCGTTGGTGGCGCCGCCGTCCAGCAGGATGTTCTGCCCGACGATGAAACCGGCGTGCTGCGAGCACAGGAAGGCGCACATCTGGCCGAATTCCTCGATGGTGCCGTAGCGGCGGGCGGGGATGGTCTGGGCACGGGCCGCCGCCGCTTGCTCGACGCTGATCCCCTGCTCCTCGGCATCCTTGCGCGCCAGCGTCAAACCACGGTCGGTTGCGTGGATGCCCGGCAGTAGGTTGTTGACGATCACCCCCATGGGCGCCACCTGCCGCGCGGTGCCCGCGACGAACCCGGTCAAGCCGGTGCGCGCGGTGTTCGACAGGCCCAGTTGCGGGATCGGCGCCTTGACCGATTGCGATGTGATATTGACGACCCGCCCCCAACCCTTGTCCGCCATGCCCGGCATCAAGGCCTGCATCAAGGCGATGGGTGTCAGCATGTTGGCGTCGATGGCGGCGATGAAATCGTCGCGGTCCCAGTCCGACCACAGCCCCGGCGGCGGTCCGCCGGCATTGGTCACCAGGATGTCGACGTCACCGGCGGCCTTCAGCACCGCCGCGCGGCCATCGCCGGACACGATATCGGCGGCCACCGTGGTGACCGTGACGTTATAACGATCGCGAATGGCCTGCGCGGTCTGCTCCAGGGCCTCGGCGCCGCGGGCGTTCAACACCAGGTCGCAGCCCGCCTCGGCCAGAGCCTGCGCGCAGCCCTTTCCCAGCCCCTTGGACGATGCGCAAACCAGCGCCCTTTTGCCCCGAATTCCCAGGTCCATTGTCACCCTCCCCTTTGACATGGCCGACAAAACGTCGGTCCGGCGTCCATATCACGCCATATTCCGCGTGCATACCGGCCCTACCCCCGTATAGTGCCCTGCGCCCCGCAGGCGAACCAGACACGGAACTCCGGCCGATGAGCGATCCCAGTCCCCTCCGCCCGACCCAAAGCGTGCAGGTCTATTCCGGCGCGATGCTGCGGGTTGCGAACGGCGCCAATCTGGGCGACGGGCTGAGCATTGCCGACGAACTCATGCTGGACGACATCTATCGCCTTTCGCCGCTGGCCAGCGCCCGTCGATTGGGGCTGATCGTCGGTGCGAAACCGCCCTTCCGGGTCGCGGACGATTCCGAAACCGGCACGCCGGGCGGCGCGCTGCACCTGGATTGCTGCGTGACCTTCATGTCCGGCGACGGTGAAACGACCGAAGCCATCATCGTCGTCGAAACCGACGACGCGAACGACATCGGTGGAATTTACCTGCTGCCGCTGGCACCGATGTCCAGCAATGTCGATTATGCACTGGTCGGCATCGACACCCGCGCGGCCCTGCAGAAATTCGCGCAGATCGCCTGCGTCTCGTTCACCCGCGGCACGCTGATCACGCTGGCTTCGGGCGCGCAACGTCCCGTCGAGGAACTCAAGGTCGGCGACCTGATCCTGACCCGTGACGATGGCCCGCAGGCGATCCGCTGGATCGGCCAGAACACCGTGCGCGCGATCGGTGCGTTCGCGCCGGTTCTGATCAAGGCCGGAACGCTCAACAACAGCCGCGACCTGGTGGTCAGCCCCGACCACCGGCTGTTCATCTACCAGCGCCGCGACCGGCTGGGCGCCGGCCGGGCCGAGCTTCTGGTGCGGGCGAATCACCTGGTGAACGGCGACAGCGTCACCCGGCGCATGGGTGGCTTCGTCGACTATTTCCAGATGCTGTTCGACCATCACCAGATCATCTATGCCGAGGGGATCGCCGCGGAATCGATGCTGGTCGACAGTCGCACCAGCGCCGCGCTGCCCGATGAACTGACCGACCAGCTTGACGCATTGCTGCCGGATCACCGCAAGTCCGAGCCGCGCGACTTCGAAGTGCGCGAAACCCTGCTGAACCGGCCCGACGCCGCGGCGCTGCTCAAGAAGTCGTCAAGCGGCTGACGCGTTTCAGTAAAAGAACTCCTCTCGCACGATCTTGCCGCCCTTGACTTGGTAGATGCCAAGCTCGCGCATCTGCATCCTTTCGCCGTTTTCCTTGTTGGTGGCGTCGATCTCGAAGACCACGCCGAACCGGTCCTCACCATGCAGGAACGGACCT
This sequence comes from Thalassococcus arenae, assembly GCF_019104745.1. Taxonomy (NCBI): domain Bacteria; kingdom Pseudomonadati; phylum Pseudomonadota; class Alphaproteobacteria; order Rhodobacterales; family Roseobacteraceae; genus Thalassococcus; species Thalassococcus arenae. The sequence goes on along the minus strand of NZ_JAHRWL010000002.1, from coordinate 378,099 downwards.
TCGACCTTGGCATCGTGCACCTCGAACGAGCTGTCCCACCAGGCATGTTTTCCGCGGATCGCCTCCAGCCCGGACACCTCGCGGCCCGAACCATCGTAATCCATTCCCTCGACCGATACGGCCTTGGCGTCGTAAAGCTTTCCCAGGTTCTCCGTCGTGCGGTTCTCGCGGCATCCGGCAACCAGTTCGTCTGCGATCTCTTTGAGTTCCATGTCATCCTCCCAGTCGATTGTGCTTTGTTCACTATATGTTCACTTTATCGGGTCGCAGTAACGAAAACAAGACACGCCGCTGTGAGCACGCGCTTTCTTGCCAACCGCCCGGGCGCCGCCTATAGCGCGCCTCATGTTGGACAAAGCCGCAAACCGCCCTGCCCTGCCGCCGGAAATCGCCCGGCGCCGGACCTTTGCGATCATCTCGCATCCCGACGCGGGCAAGACCACGCTGACCGAGAAATTCCTGCTGTATGGCGGCGCGATCCAGATGGCCGGGCAGGTGCGCGCCAAGGGCGAGGCCCGGCGCACCCGATCGGACTTCATGAAGATGGAACAGGATCGCGGCATCTCGGTTTCGGCCAGCGCGATGTCCTTCGATTTCGGCAAGTTCCGCTTCAACCTGGTCGACACGCCGGGCCACAGCGATTTCTCCGAAGACACCTATCGCACGCTCACGGCAGTGGACGCGGCGGTCATGGTGATCGATGGCGCCAAGGGCGTGGAAAGCCAGACCCAGAAGCTGTTCGAGGTCTGTCGCCTGCGCGACCTGCCGATCCTGACCTTCTGCAACAAGATGGACCGCGAGGCGCGCGACACCTTCGAGATCATCGACGAGATCCAGGAAAACCTGGCCATCGACGTCACGCCCGCCAGTTGGCCGATCGGCATTGGGCGCGATTTCCTGGGCTGCTACGACATGCTGAACGACCGGCTTGAACTGATGGACCGCGCCGACCGCAACGTCGTGGCGCAATCGGTGCGCATCCAGGGCCTAGACGACCCCAAGCTGGCCGATCACGTGCCCGCCCATCTGCTGGAGAAACTGCGCGAAGAGGTCGAGATGGCGCGCGAATTGCTGCCCGCGCTCGACCCCCAATCGGTGCTCGAAGGGCACATGACCCCGATCTGGTTCGGTTCGGCGATCAATTCCTTCGGCGTGCAGGAACTGATGAACGGCATCGCCACCTACGGCCCCGAACCGCAGCCGCAATCCGCCGCGCCGCGGCAGATCGCACCCGAGGAAGACAAGGTCGCGGGCTTCGTCTTCAAGGTGCAGGCCAACATGGACCCCAAGCACCGCGACCGCGTGGCCTTTGTCCGGCTCGCCTCGGGGCATTTCGAACGCGGCATGAAACTGACCCATGTGCGGTCGAAAAAGCCGATGGCGATCACCAATCCGGTGCTGTTCCTGGCCGCCGACCGCGAGCTGGCCGAAGAAGCCTGGGCCGGCGACATCATCGGCATCCCGAACCATGGCCAACTTCGTATCGGCGACACCCTGACCGAGGGCGAGGCGCTCAAGGTCACAGGCATCCCGAGCTTTGCGCCGGAGCTGCTGCAGGGCGTGCGGGCGGGCGACCCGATGAAGGCCAAGCATCTGGAAAAGGCGCTGATGCAGTTCGCCGAGGAAGGCGCCGCCAAGGTCTTCAAGCCGATGATCGGCTCGGGCTTCATCGTCGGCGTCGTGGGTGCGCTGCAATTCGAGGTGCTGGGCAGCCGGATCGAACTGGAATACGGCCTGCCGGTGCGCTTCGAGGCCAGCCAGTTCACCTCGGCCCGCTGGGTGCACGGACCGCGCGAGGCGGTCGAGAAATTCGCCCAGGCCAACAAGCAGCATATCAGCACCGACCACGACGGCGACGTGGTCTACCTGACCCGCCTGCAATGGGATATCGATCGCGTGGCCCGCGACTACCCCGACATTACCCTCCACGCGACCAAGGAGATGTCGGCCTAGGCTTTGCTTCGGAGCCGTCCCTCGCTTGAGACGACCGGGACGGGGCGATGGCGGCAAAGCAAGCAGAATTGCCGAGGGGCCCCGCTCGCGGGGATACGGCCATTGTGCTTGCTTTGGCGGCAGCGCCCTGTCACGCCAAGTCACAAGCGAAGGACGGCGCGGGAGCATTGCTTGGGTGAGTCCCGAAGCCCTGCTACACGACCACCCGCACCCCGCCGGACCACAGGGCTCGCACCGCCACACGTCCCGGAAACCTGCGCGCGCAAGCGCACAATCGGATCGGCCCCGCTCAGAGCAAAGCCAGCAGCCGGGCCTTCTCGCCCATGTCGTCGGGTTTGGAGATCGCTGCGGCCAGATCTTCCAGCGACGCGATCGAATGCCCGGCACGGAAGCTGTCGACATGGGTCAGCATGGCGCGGATGCCGGTGGCCCGGGGCGCAAAGCCTTCCCATCGCAGCAGCGGGTTCAGCCAGATCAGCCGGCGCGCGGACAGGTGCAGCCGCTCCATTTCGTGCGCCAGGGCACCCGCATCGCCGCGGTCCAGACCGTCGGTGATGACCAGCACCACCGCCCCCTGCCCCATGACCCGACGCGACCAGTCGCGGTTGAACGCATGCAGGCAGTCGCCGATCCGCGTGCCGCCCTCCCAATCCTGGGCCTCGGCCCCCGCGGCCTTCAGCGCCGCATCCACGTCGCGCGTCGCCAGGTGCCGGGTGATGTTGGTCAGGCGCGTGCCGAAGGTGAAGGCATGCACCTTGGCCCAGCCGGCACCCTTGTGGTTCGACACCGCGTGCAGGAAATGCAGCACCATCCGGCTGTATTGGCTCATCGAGCCTGAGATGTCGCACAGCACCACCAGGTTCGGCCAGCGCGGGCGGGGTCTCATCTCGGCCACCGACCGGATCTCGCCGCCCGTGCGCATCGCCGCGCGCAGGGTGCGGCGGTAGTCGATCCGCGGGCCGTGATGGGTGGCCATGCCGCGGCGTGACGCGATCGGCTTCACCGGCAAGCTCAGGCGTGCCAGCATCCGCTTGGCCTCGGCCATCTCCGCCGCCGACATCTGCTCGAAATCGAGGCTGCGCAAGCGTTCTTCGGCCGACATCGTCAGCGAGGCGTCGACTTCGATCTGGGTGCCGTCTTCTTCGTGATCCGGCGCTTCCGGCAGGTCGGGCATCTGGTCGCCCAACAGCGCCTGCGCGGCGCGCTTCTCCGCGGCTTGCGCGCTGCGTTCCTCCTGGACGCCGCGCACCGCCGGCAGCATCATCGACATCATGTGTTCGAGATAGCGCGGGTCGCGCCAATACAGCCGGAAGATCTGGCCGAACACCGCGCGATGTTCGGGCCGGTTGACGAAACAGGCATGCAGCGTCCAGTAGAAATCCGTCCGGTCGGTGAACCCCGCCGTCTCGACCGCGCGGATCGCGTCGATGGTGCGGCCCGGCCCCACCGGCAAACCGGCCCGGCGCAGGGCGCGGGCGAAATGGATGATGTTCTGAGCCAGCCGCGGGTTGTCGGGAATATCGATCGGAGCGTATTCGGGCATCAACCGTAGACCGGGGGTTTTGCACCCCCGGACCCCCGCAGAGTTTTTCCTGCAAGATGAAGCATCAAGCCGGCTCGAGCGTGGCCTTGGCCTCGTCCAGCAGGCGCTTGGCCTCGGAGCCTTGCAGTTTCTGGATGTCGTCCTGGTATTTCAGGATCGCGCCCAGCGTGTCCGAAATCACCTCGGGCGACAGGTTCACCACGTCGAGCGCCAGCAGGCATTTCGCCCAGTCGATCGTTTCGGCGACGCCGGGTTTCTTGAACAGATCCTCGGTGCGCAGACGCTGCACGAAGGCCACGATCTGGCGGCTGAGGGTCTCGGCCGCCTCGGGCGCGCGGGAATGCAGGATTTCCACCTCGCGGTCGAAGGTCGGGTAGTCGACCCAGTGATAGAGGCAGCGGCGTTTCAGCGCGTCATGCACTTCGCGCGTGCGGTTCGAGGTCAGGATGACGATGGGCGGTTCGGGCGCGGTGATGGTGCCAAGTTCGGGGATCGTCACCTGGAAATCCGACAGGGCCTCGAGCAGGAAGGCCTCGAACGGTTCGTCGGTGCGGTCGAGCTCGTCGATCAGCAGCACCGGTGCGCCGTTCTCGTCCGGGCGCATGGCCTGCAGAAGCGGCCGTTCGACCAGGAAATCGGGTCCGAAGAGTTCGCGCTGCAAGAGCTCGCGATCGGCGTTGCCGGCGGCCTCGGCCGTGCGAATGGCGATCATCTGGGCGGGAAAGTTCCATTCGTAGACCGCGCTGGACGCGTCCAGCCCCTCGTAGCATTGCAGCCGGATCAGACGGCGGTTGAGCGCCGCGGACAGCGCCTTGGCGATCTCGGTCTTGCCCACGCCGGCCTCGCCTTCGAGGAACAGCGGCCGACCCAGGCGCAGCGACAAAAAGACAACCGTGGCCAGCGCGCGTCCGCAGACATAGCCGGTTTCGGCCAGCATCCGCTGCACCGCGTCGATCGTATCGGGTTTGGTCATGGCACCCCTCCTGGTCCCGGATTGCCCGCCCCCGGCCCCTGGGTCAATAGCGCCAAGGTCGCACAAGGCCGGAGAAAAAAGCAGAAAAGTTGACGGGTTACCCAAAATGATGCGATGATTCGGTCAGAATGCGAGCCGGGGCCAACCCCGGCCAGGCGTGGCCCGGCGCCACAGCGGTTGCGGACGAGCAGGTATGATCAGCACGAAGGCGGCGGCGCAGGCATGCGCATAACCGCGGTGACATGCGTGAAGAACGAAGGGCCCTTCCTGCTGGAATGGGTGGCCTTCAACCGTTTGCTGGGCGTGACCGATTTCCTGTTCTATTCCAACGATTGCGACGACGGCACCGACAGGCTGCTGGATGCGCTGGCGCCCTTCGGCGTCGTGCACCTGCCCAATCCGGCCGAGGGGCGGAACTATCAGATGGAGGCGCTGAAGGACGCCGCCCATCAGGGCGTGGTCAAGGATGCCGACTGGGTCTGGATCGCCGATGTCGACGAATTCCTGAACATCCATGTCGGCGACCATACGATCCCTGCGTTGATCGCGGCCTGCGGCGACCCGCAGGCGATTTCGGTCACCTTCCAGTTCTTTGCAAATGACGGGGTCGAGCGCTTCGAGGACCGGCCGGTGATCGCGCAATTCACCCGCTCGCACAATCCCGACCTTTGGTGCGCCGAAAGCGCGATCGAGGTCAAGACGCTGATACGCAAGGATTTTCCACTGCAGTATTACGGGGCTCACCGCCCGTTCTTTCGCAGCAGGCTGGACAAGAAAAATCACCCCTCCTGGACCGACGGATCGGGGCGCCGCGTGCCGCACAAGTTCCTGGTGGCCGCCAATCCCCGCCGCATCCGCAAGTTCCCCGCCACCGGGGCGCGGGACTTCGCCACGCTCAATCACTACGCGCTGCGCTCGCTCGACAGCTATCTGGTCAAGAATGACCGCGGCGACGTGAACCGCGAAAACCGCGCCTTCGACGATACCTATTGGCGCGAACGCAACGATCCGGCCTGGAAAGACATCTCGATCCACCGCTATTTGCCGCGTCTCGAACAGGCGCTGGCAAAGATGAAGGCGGACCCGGTCATCGGCGCGCTGCACGACGAGGCCGTGCGCCTGCACCGCGCCAAGCGCGACGCGCTTTTGGCCCAACCCGCCTATGCCGAGATGCAGGCGCATCTGAAATCGCTGCCCCCCTATCCGCCGGGCGAGCTTGAGCTCATGCGGGAACTGGGGCTGGTGGCATGAGGGTGAAGCTGGTCAATCTGGGCTTGCCGAAATCCGGCACCACGACGCTGGCGACGGCCCTGCGCAAAGGCGGCTGGAGCGTGGCGGACCACAAGGTAAGGCGCAGCGACAGCACCGAACAGGGGGTGGCCGGCACCTTTATCGGTCGGCAGCTTTACCGCGGCTATTTCGAAACCGGCAACCCGTTTGAATACCTGCCCTTCTACGACGCCCTGACCGAGATCAGCGCGCTGCGCGGGCCGTTTTCGTTCTGGCCGCAATGCGATTTCGCGATGATCAAGGCGATGCGCGCCGCCGATCCCGGTCTGCGCTTCGTCGCCAGCTGGCGCCCGGCGGTGGATATCTCGGACAGCATGCGGCGCTGGAACAACCTGGGCCAGGACCGGCTGCCCGACGGATCGATCCCCGGCCTGCCGCACGGCTTTGGTGCACGCGATCGCGACCGGGTGCGCTGGATCGACGGGCACTATGCGATGCTCGACGACATATTCGGCGACGACACGCGATACCTGCGGCTGGACATGGGCGCAGGGGACGCACGCCAGCGCCTGTCCGAGCACGCCGGCATCGACCTGCCCTGGTGGGGCCGCGTCAATGTCAACGATGCCGAACCGGATTCCGGGGCGGCTTGATGCGGATCCTGGTGCATATCGGGCTGGACGGTGCCGCCTCGGATCGGATGCAACGCATCCTGGACGCCAAGCGCGAGCAGCTTCTGGGCAAGGGCGTGCTCTATGCCCGCTCGCCCGGCGCCCGGAACCATACCCGGCTGTTCATGGCGGTGACCGACGCCGACAACGTCGACAGCCTGCGTTTCAACCGCGGCTACATCACCGCCGAGAAACAACAGGTCCTGCGCGAGGACGTGGCCCGCAGCCTGGCCGCCGAAGTGGAGCGCGCCAAACCCGACCTGCTGATCCTGTCGGCGCACCAGCTGGGTGTATCGCTGCGCAGCCGGTCCGAGCTGGAGCGTCTGCGCGCACTTCTTTTACCGCTGTCCGACGACATCGGCATCGCCGCCCACCTGGACGACCCCGCCCGCCTGCTGCTGCGCCGCTATCCCGCGCAACTGATGGAGGGGCGCAACCGGTCGCTGGACCTTGAACTGGGCCTGTTGGATGCGCCGGATTTCTGGCAGGCCGCCCTGGACACCGCACCGCCCTGTGATCCGCAGGCAGGTCAGTTCGCCGAGGTGCAGGGCGCCTGTTTCTGGCTGGATTTCAAACGGTTGCAAGATGAATGGGAAGCGGTATTCGGACCGGGATCGGTGGCGTTCCACAGCCTGGACCTGGAGCGCCTGACCAGCGACGCGGCGACCGAGACCGTTCAGGACAGCTTTGGTCTGCCCGACCAGATCGGCAAGGCCGAGCCCGAGGAACCGCCCGTGCCGCCCGCCGCCGCCTGGCTGACGCGCTGCCGGCTTTACAACGACACGCTGTTACGGCTTCTGGCCCAGAAAGAGGTGATCCTGCCCCGTCAGCTGTGGCGCAAGTTCCTGGTCGAGGTCAAAGTGCATGGCGCACCGATCGCACCAGGCAGCCTGTCGAGACTGTCGCGGCGTTTCGAGGCGGATATCAAGGCGCTGGTCAAGGCACATCCGGGTCTGCGTGCGGCTGAAATGAAACGAGACCGCAAGCTGCCCGACTGGCAAGAGGCCGATCCGACCAGGGGGTTCCGCGCGACGCAGTATCTGATGGCCAGCCGCTGGCGCATCAAGCAAGCCACCAAGGAGGCCATGGCCACCAAGGCGGACGACCTTGCCGCGTTGAACGGCGAGACGGACGCGCCGCCCGCAGCCGACGATCCCGGATTGTCGCCCGGTGCAAGGGCGGTGATGCCGCCATTGGCGAAACAGAACTTCGCCAAGCTGCAGCGGTCGGTCTTTGCGCCGCACAACCGCTTGGGCCGGGTGAACGAAGAAGAGCTGGCCGCCGCCTATACCCCCGCGCCGCCGCGTGTCCTGCCGGACGGCGCGACCGGCAACGTCATCGTCGGATGCATGAAGAACGAGGCCCCCTATATCCTGGAATGGGTGGCCTATCACCGCGCCATCGGCGTCGACGATTTCCTGATCTACACCAATGGTTGCGAAGACGGCACGGTCGAGATCCTCGACCGCCTGCAGGCGATGGGCCTGTTGCAACATCGCGACAACGACAACTGGTCGGGCAATTCCCCGCAGCAGCACGCACTGGATGCGGCGTTGAGCGAACCGGTGATCCTGAACGCCGACTGGATCCTGCATATCGACGTGGACGAATTCGTGAACGTGCGCTGCGGCAACGGCACGCTGGACGATTTCCTGTCCCGCGTGCCCGACGCCACCAACGTCGCCATGACCTGGCGGCTGTTCGGGCATAACGGCGTGACACGGTTCGAAGACAAGCTGGTCATCGAACAATTCGACACCTGCGCGCCGAAATACTGCCCCAAGCCGCACACGGTCTGGGGGTTCAAGTCGATGTTCCGCAATATCGGCGCCTATGGAAAAATCAGCTGCCACCGTCCGAACAAACTTACGGAAGGGTATGAGAACAAGGTGAAATGGGTCAACGGTTCGGGCCAGGACATGACCGCCGAAGCCATCAAGAACGGCTGGCGGAATTCCAAGAAATCCATCGGCTACGACCTGATCCAACTGAACCATTACGCGCTGCGGTCGGCCGAAAGCTTTCTGATCAAGCGCCAGCGCGGCCGCGCACTGCATGTCGACCGCTCGATCGGGTTGAACTACTGGATCCGCATGGACTGGTCGGTGCATCGCGACATCACCATCAAACGCAACATCCCGCGCGTCCGCGCGGAACTGGATCGGCTTCTGGCCGATGACACGCTCCGGCACTGGCACGACAAGGGGCTGGCCTGGCACCGCGCGAAAGCGGACGAGCTGCACGCCAATCCCGAGTTCGAGGAGCTTTTCCGGCAGGCCACCACGCTGGACCTGACCGAAACGGAGCGGGTTGCCTATGCGCTCGCCCTCGACATGGAGAGCTGACATGGATGGAAGCCCCCACCCCCGGAACCCGTTCATCAAGTCGCGCGGGCTGAAGATTCCCAAACACCCCGACATCACCGTGGGCCGGATCCGCGGCGCGCTGCGCGAGGGCACCTATGAACGCAAGGAATGCGACGCGGTGATGCGCGTCGTGCGCGAAGGCGACGTGGTGCTCGAACTGGGTGGCGGCATCGGCTACATGTCGACCCTGCTGGCCCGGAAAAAGAAGGTTGCCAAGGTCGTCAGCTACGAGGCCAACCCGGGGCTGATCCCCTATATCCACTCGGTTCACGAAGCCAACGGGATCGACAATGTCGAAGTGCGCAACGCCCTGCTGGCGCCGCGCGCCGGCAAGGCGGTGCCGTTCCACGTGCGGCGAAACTTCCTGGCCTCGTCGCTGGATGGCGAGATCGACGCCGACGCGATCATCGAAACCGTCGAGATCGAGAAACACGGTATTTCACCGACGCTGAAAGAGCTCAAACCGGATGTGCTGGTCTGCGACATCGAGGGCGCCGAAGCCGACCTGATCCCCGCCGCCGACTGGTCGGGCCTGCGTGCCGCGGTGATCGAGCTGCACCCGCAATGGATCGGACAGGCCGGCGTCCAGGCGGTATTCGACGCGATGCACAAGGCCGGGCTGAGCTATTTCCCGAAGGCATCAGAGGCCAAGGTGGTGACCTTTCTCAAGGGATGGTGACCGAAGCGAGGGGGCCAGCCCCCTCTGGCGGCAAGCCGCCATTCACCCCCGGAGTTTTCCGGGCAAGATGAAGACAGGGGCGGGTTCGTGAAGATCGTCGCGGTGCTTTGCGTTCGGAACGAGGCGGCCTTTCTGCTGGACTGGCTGGCGCATCACCTGGCCTGTGGCGTGAGCCATGTGGTGGCGCTGTCAAACGATTGCGACGACGGAACGGACGCCATGCTGGACCGGTTGGCCCAGCTTGGCCATGTCACCCATATCCGCAATGACGGGCCGTACGAGAACGGCGGCATCCAGTTCACCGGTTTGAAACTGGCTGACAAGGCTGCCGCGGTCAGGGAAGCCGATTGGCTGTTGCCCGTCGACATCGACGAATTCGTCAATGTCCATGTCGGCGACCGAACCCTGCCCGCCCTGATCGCCGCCTTGCCCGAGGCCACGGCCATCACGCTCACCTGGCGTCTGTTCGGCAATGCCGGAATCGTGCGCTACGAAGACCGCCCGGTCCCGCATCTGTTCGACCGCGCGGCGCCCGCGGTGATGTACTGGCCCTGGCGCGCATCGATGTTCAAGACGCTGTACCGCAACGACAAGACCTACCGGAACCTGGGCGTGCACCGCCCGCGCAACCCGCATCCCGACCGGATCGAAGCCGCGCGCTGGTTCGACGGCGAAGGCCGCGAGCTGGAAGCGCTGTTCCGCGAGCGGCGGATCTTTTCCACTTATGGCCGGTCCAACTATGCGCTGGCGCAACTGAACCACTATCCGCTGGGCGCGATGGAAAGCTACGTGCTGAAGGCCGATCGCGGGCGCGCGGTGCATGGCGACCATGTGCTGGGCCTGGATTACTGGGTCGAGCGGAATTTCAACACCGACGAAGACCGGTCGATCCGCGCGCTGGACGCCGGCGTGGCCTCGAAGCGCGCCGAGCTGGCGGCCGATCCGGTGCTGGCGCAACTTCACCTTGCCGCCGTCGCCTGGCGCCAGACGCGATTCGAAACTCTGATGGCGCAGGAGCCGTTTCGCGCGCTTTTCGGCCGCTTGCTGATGGCGCCGCCATCGCGACCGGTGTCGCTGCGCGCCGCGCGGCTGCTGGCCCATCACGCCACCCGGGCGCGCGTGGACAACGAAGGCTGAACGCCACGATTTTTCACGATCCGAGCACAATTTCGCCCGAAACCCCTTGCAAGGTCCGACCAAGCCGCGGGGTACACCGCGGGTCGTGAGGACGTGCAAGGATGACGAACGGCACAGACAGCTTTCCGCCGGACCTGTCCGGTCTGAGCCGCGCCGACTGGCTGAAGGGCCTGCGGCGGATCGGCCAGGACGAAGGCTTTGCCGAACCGCTGGGCAAATCCCATGCCGGGCTTTTCGTCGAACGCGGCGACACGCTTCTGGTCAGCTTCGAGAACATGGCCGAGATCGATCGGCAATCGCCCACCCGCACGCCCTTCGGCTTCGAGATGGTCGCACGCAACGACTGGTCCAGCCTGTCTGTGCTGAGCCACGGCAACACCTGGTTCCGCGACCCGATGGTCTACGGCTTTTTCGACCAGATGCTGGATGACGGGTTTTTCGACGATTTCGAGCGCGTGATCTTCTACGGAGCGGGTTCGTGCGGCTATGCCGCCGCCGCCTATTCCGTCGCCGCACCGGGTGCCCGCGTGCTGATCCTGCAGCCGCAGGCCACGCTGGACCCGCGCGTCACCGAATGGGACGACCGGTTTGCCGAGATGCGGCGAACCTCGTTTACCGACCGGTACGGCTTTGCCCCTGACATGCTGGATGCCGCGCATCGTGCCTATGTTCTGTACGACCCGCGAGAGCGGCTGGACGCGATGCATTCGGCGCTGTTCAATCGCCGCAATGTCGAGCGGTTCCGCCTGCCCTTCATGGGCCAGGCGTTGCAGGACGAATTGCTCATGCTCGACCTGTTGCCCGGTATCCTCGAGGCCGCCGCCGAAGACCGTCTGGATACCGCCCGCCTAGCCCGCCTGATGCGCGCGCGCCGCAACCACCCGCCCTATCTGCGCCGCCTGCTGGCACAGACCGATGCGGACAACCGGGTCGGCCTGTCCAGGATGCTGTGCCGCAACGTGGTGTCGCGCATGAACGCACCGCGCTTCCGTCGCCGGCTGGCACAGCTCGAGGCGCTGGACGACCGCAGCTAGCGCCGGAGCATCGCGCGGCGGATTTCCTCGTGGAAATAGCCGACCGCGATTCCCATCACGAAGGCGACCGGCCGCGCGCCGTCGGCCCCGAGCCCCAGAACCATGGCCGCAGCGAAGGCCAGGATCAGCAATGTCGCCACCCGGCGATCTGCGGCATCGGGCAACCGGTCTTCGCCCAGTTGTCGCACCAGGAATTCGGTCACTTTGGGTTCGGCGGGCTTGACAGCCCAACCGGCGGCCGCCGCCAGGATCAAGGTCAGGATCATCGGAGCGCATCCTATTCTTCGACAGGCCCGGTCTTAGCGCGGGTCGGCACCGGCGACAATGCGCTGGCACCGCATCCGAGGCCGTGCTAACGCGGCGGACATGCAAAGACTGACGATCCGCCGCCCCGACGACTGGCACCTGCATCTGCGCGATGGCGCGATGTTGCGCGCCATGGCCCCCGAAAGCGCCCGGCATTTCGGCCGCGCGATCATCATGCCGAACCTCGTGCCGCCGGTCGTGACCGGCGCCCAGGCCGCCGCCTATCGTGACCGTATCCTGGCCGCACTGCCGGACGATGCCGATTTCACCCCGCTGATGACCTTGTACCTGACCGAAGACACCGATCCCGACGACGTGGCAAGCGCCGCGGACGCGGGGATCGTGACGGCGGTCAAGTTGTATCCCGCGGGCGCGACGACCAATTCGGCGTCCGGCGTGAGGGATTTCGACAAGGTGCGCGGCGTGCTCGAACGCATGGCCGAGATCGGTCTGCCGCTTTGCGTCCACGGCGAAGTGGTGGACGCCGATATCGACATCTTCGACCGCGAGGCGGTGTTCATCGACCGCGTGCTCGATCCGTTGCGCCGCGCCACGCCGGGCCTGCGCGTGGTGATGGAGCATATCACCACCCGGCAGGGTGTCGATTATGCCCGCGCGGGCGGCCCGGACCTTGGCGCCACGATCACCACGCATCACCTGGTCATCAACCGCAACGCCATCCTGGTCGGTGGGATCAAGCCGCACTATTATTGCCTGCCCGTGGCCAAGCGCGAGGAACACCGCCTGGCGCTGCGTGCCGCCGCCACCAGCGGCGATGCGGCGTTTTTCCTGGGCACCGACAGCGCACCGCACAGCGATCCGGCAAAGGAACAGGCCTGCGGTTGCGCAGGCTGCTTCACCGCGACGAATACCCTGTCGATCCTGGCCGAGGTGTTCGAACAGGAAGACGCGCTGGACCGCCTGGAATCGTTTGCGTCGCTGAACGGTCCGGCCTTTTACCGGCTCCCGGTGAACGAGGCGACAGTGACGCTGCAAAAGGGCGAGCCGGTGGTCTACCCGGTCAAGATCGCCTCGGGCGAAGGGCCGGTCACGGTGTTCGACCCGATGATGCCGCTGCACTGGCGGGTGATGTGAAGGCGCGCTGTCGCTTCGGTCACCAGTGCCATCATTCACCGCATGGAATTCCTTGAAGCACAGACGACAAGACGCGGAGGCGCAGATGATCCCTTCCTCATATCCCGACAAGGCCGAGATGGCGCGCCTGACCGCGCGCATGCTTTGGGAAATCGAAGCGGTGCATTTCATGGAGGATGCGCCATTCAAACTGGCCTCAGGCCTGCCGTCGCCGGTCTATATCGATTGCCGCAAGCTGATCTCGTACCCGCGCATCCGGTCGACGCTGATGGATTTTCTGACCGTCACCGTGCTGCGCGATGTCGGATTCGAGGCCTTCGACAACATCGCCGGCGGCGAAACCGCGGGCATTCCGTTCGCCGCGCTGGTGGCTGAACGGATGGCTCTGCCGATGACCTATGTGCGCAAGAAACCCAAGGGATACGGCCGCAATGCCCGGATCGAAGGGGTCATGAGCGAAGGTCAACGGGTTCTGCTGGTCGAAGACCTGACCACCGATGGCGGCTCCAAGCTGAGCTTCGTCGACGCGATCCGCGAAACCGGCGCGACCTGCGCACATACCGCGGTGATCTTCTATTACGGGATCTTCACCGAGACCGAGAAGACGTTGGGCGACCATGGCGTCAGCCTGCACCACCTTTGCACCTGGTGGGATGTCCTGGCAGCCGCAAGAGAGGCCGGCACCGTCGCCGCCGCCACTTTGGCGCAGGTCGAGGCGTTTCTGAACGACCCCCGCGCCTGGCAGGAAGAAAACGCGTTCTGAACCGTCAGCCCGCGTGGCGGGCCCGTGGAACAGCACCATAGACCGGGCAGCCCAGCGTGGCGCTCAGTGCCTCGGTCAGCGCACTGACGCTTTCGGCGACGACGTAGCTGCCACCGGTGATCTCGGCCATGCAATCGGCGCTTTCGCCCGAAAGGGCCGGAGCTGACCGCTTGCGCACCGGCGCGCCGGTGGTCGAGGGCGCGCGCTCGGGCGGGCGCGTCTCGAACCCGATCACATGCACGGTCAGGTCGACGGCGTCGGATTTCAGGGCACTGGCCAGCGCACAAGGCGACCCGCCGCAATTCTCGCGCCCATCGGTGACGAGAACGACAACGCCGGGCTTGCGGCGGTATTCGAGGATTTCGGCCGCTTGCTGCACGGCACTGGTGAGGGGCGTCTCGCCGCGCGGCGCCAGCGTATCTATGGTCGACAGGATTTGCGGCGCGGCATCGATGCGGGGCGGGAAGTTCAGTGTCACGTTGGTGCAGCGGTCGCCGCTGCCGGGGCCATAGATCATCATGCCGACGCGGCGAAACGCGGCGATATCGGGTGCCGCGGCGCGCACTGCCTGCCGGGCACGGGTGATGCGGCTCTCGCCGATCCGACCGATCGACATGCCCGCCATCGACCCCGACCCGTCGAAGACAAGCATCGCGTCGACCGTGCAATCGGACGCCGCCCGAGCGGCCTGTCCGAATCCCAGGGACGCGGCCAGCGTCGCACACAACGCGGTGCGGGCCAGGCGCGTGGATTTTCCCGAGAACATTGCCTTCCTCCCGAAACAGCTGCGACAATCTGTCAAGTTAGCGCATCCGCGGTCGAATTCAACACGTGGAATTTCAAGCCTGAGCTTACCACATTCGGTAGCATTCCGCGAAATGCCTTCCAGATCTGGTGTATCCGTGGTAACCCACACACTATCCACAGAAACATACAATTTGCGCCCCGCGCGGCACGTGCTCTATGCCGCGGTCAACGAGCGGAGAGGGGACAATGAACGAGATCACCGCCTTCAATCCCACGGGGGTCGAGGTACAGGCACCAGAAACGATGCCGCATTCGATCGAAGCCGAGCAGCAATTGCTGGGCGCGATCCTGAACGACAACAACGATTACGATCGGGTATCGGCGGTCATCGGGCCGCAGCATTTCTACGATCCCGTTCATGCGCGCATCTTCGAAATCGCCTCGGCGCGGATCGCCAAGAACAACCTGGCCTCGCCGGTGACGCTCAAGGCCTTCATGGAAGACGACGAGGGGCTGAAGGAACTGGGCGGGCCGGCCTACCTGGCCCGCCTCTCTGCCGCGGCGATCAGTTCCTTCGCGGTGCGCGACTACGCGCAGATGATCTATGACCTGGCAATTCGGCGTGACCTGATCCGGCTGGGGCAGGATATTTCGGCCAAGGCGGCCAAGGTCGATGTCGCGTCGGAACCGCGCGAACAGATCGTCGAGGCCGAACAGGCGCTTTACGCCCTGGCCGAACAGGGACAGACCGAAAGCGGCTTCCAGTCCTTCCTTCGGGCCGTCACCGATGCCGTGAACGTCGCCAACGCCGCCTATCAGCGCGAAGGCGGGTTGGCGGGTATTTCCACCGGCCTGGTCGATATGGACAAGAAGCTGGGCGGCCTGCACAAGTCCGACCTGCTGATCCTTGCCGGGCGACCGTCGATGGGCAAGACATCGCTGGCCACCAACATCGCCTTCAACATCGCCAAGGCCTACAAGAAAGGCACGCGGCCCGACGGCAGCGAAGGCGCCATCGAAGGCGGCGTCGTGGGCTTCTATTCGCTGGAAATGAGTGCCGAGCAGCTCGCCGCGCGGATTCTGTCCGAAGCCGCAGAGGTTCCCTCGGAACAGATCCGACGCGGCGACATGACCGAGACCGAATTCCGCCGCTTCGTGGACGCGGCCAAGTCGTTGGAGGCCTGCCCGCTCTACATCGACGACACCCCCGCCCTGCCGATCAGCCAATTGGCGGCACGGGCGCGGCGGCTCAAGCGCACACATGGGCTGGACGTTCTGATCGTCGACTACCTGCAGCTGGTCCGCCCGGCAACGGCCAAGGACAGCCGCGTCAACGAGGTCAGCGAAATCACCCAGGGTCTCAAGGCCATCGCCAAGGAATTGGACATCCCGGTGATCGCACTCTCGCAGCTGAGCCGTCAGGTGGAAAGCCGCGAGGACAAGCGCCCACAACTGTCTGACCTGCGGGAATCGGGCTCGATCGAACAGGACGCGGACGTGGTGATGTTCGTGTTCCGCGAAGAATACTACAAGGAACGCGAGAAACCCGGCGACCACGACCTGGAAAAAATGGCCGTCTGGCAGGATGAGATGGAACGCCTGCACGGCAAGGCCGAAGTCATCATCGGCAAGCAACGGCACGGACCCATCGGCACCGTGGAACTGAGCTTCGAAGGCCGCTTTACCCGCTTCGGCAACTTGGCCAAGCCCTGGCAGCAAGACGACGGCCAGTCGTTCTGATTGTCCTTCGAATCCAATGGCCTGACGAATGCTGTCCAGGTGTCAGCCGGGCGTTGAACACCTGACTTGTCGCGTCAGAGCGTCACGAAGCCGCCGAACGGAGTTTTGTGATCCCATGCGCCCGGGCGTCCCGCGACGTCCAGCGCCGCCTTGATGCACCCTGCATGGGTGACGACCAGCGCCCCATCCGGCAGATCGCTCAGCCCGCGTTCGACCCGAGCGCGCAGCGCCGCGACGCTTTCGCCGCCATGGCCGTCATAGCCCAGGAAATCCATCGCCCAGGCATCTATCTCGGGCCGCGGGATAGCCTCCCAGGCAACGCCTTCCCACATGCCGAAATCCATTTCTTGCCAATCTCTTGCAAGCGATACCTCATGTTTCGTGCGCACCGAAAGCCGCGCCGCGAGCCGGCGGCACCGGGTCAGCGGAGAACTGACCAGGCACGAAAAAGGCGGCAGCACGTCCATCACCGCCGCCACTTCGGTGTCAAAGCTGTCGGCCAGGTCGAGATCGGTTCGCCCGTAACACACGCCATCGGCCACCGCCGGACGGGTGTGCCGCAGCAATGTCACAGCCACGCGACGACCCCGAGATAAAAGCCCAGCTCGCCCATCTGCTGTGTGCCGCCCAGGCAATCGCCGGTATATCCGCCCAGCTTGCGGACAAAGACAAGGCGGAAGGCCTGCGCCAGCAGAATGCACAGGGCCATGCCGGCGAACGCCTCGCCGGTGCCGATCACAAGAACGCTTGCGATCAGGATGACAAAGGCATTGGCAAGCGCGATCCGATAGCCGTCCGGCGTGACCGAAGGCGCCACGAATTTCGCCCCCTGGTCGCGGGCGTAACGCGTCGTGGCGATGACATGAACGGTCGCCATTCGCCCCAACCCATGCCCGGCGATCAGCACGAAGCCGGCCACCGAGACAGGCATAGCGGCAAGCAGCGCCACCTTGAGCGCCAGCGTCAGCCCGAGCGCCACCGCACCGTAGGTGCCGATGCGCGAGTCGCGCATGATTTCCAGCGCGCGATCCGCGGTCATCCCGCCGCCCAGCCCGTCGACCGCGTCCGCCAGCCCGTCCTCGTGAAAAGCGCCGGTAGCCAGAAGGGTCGCGGCCAGAGACAGCAGAACGGCGACCAGCGGCGGAAACCACAGCGACGCAACCCAAAGAACAACCGCTCCGATCGATCCGACAAGGCACCCGACAAGCGGGTAAAATCGCGTGGCACGGATCAGCAGATCATCGGAAAACGGCAGGTTTCGCGGCACCGGCAGCCGGGTCAGGAACTGCACGGCCAG
Source organism: Thalassococcus arenae (assembly GCF_019104745.1). Lineage (NCBI taxonomy): Bacteria > Pseudomonadati > Pseudomonadota > Alphaproteobacteria > Rhodobacterales > Roseobacteraceae > Thalassococcus > Thalassococcus arenae. Next base: position 360,565 of record NZ_JAHRWL010000002.1, on the reverse strand, counting down.
CAGGAACAGGTGCCATTCCGTCCTCAGCAGCGCACGCATGGGTCAGGCCGGCCCGGACACGCCGGCATCCTCGAACGAGGCCATGTCGTTCAGCATCGCCACCGCCGCGCGCACCAGCGGCCAGGCCAGCGCGGCGCCGGTCCCCTCGCCCAAGCGCATGTCGAGCGCCAGCAGCGGGTCGGCCTGCAGCGCCGCCAGCAGCGCCGCATGGCCCGGTTCGGCCGAGCGGTGGCAGAACACCATCGCGCCACGCGACCCGGGTTCGATCCGGGCGGCCAGCAACGCGGCCGCGGTTGCGATGAAACCGTCCACCAGAACGACGCGACGCGCCTGCGCCGCGCCCAGCATGGCGCCGGTCATCATGGCGATCTCGAACCCGCCGAACTCGGTCAGCGCCTGCAGCGGCGCCAGCGGACCCGTCACCCGCGCCACCGCGCGGCCAAGAACGGACCGTTTGCGAGCCAGGCCGTCATCGTCCAGCCCGGTTCCACGCCCCACGACCACATCCAGTTCGACGCCGGTCAGCAGATGCGTCAGCACCGAGGCCGACGAGGTATTGCCGATGCCCATCTCGCCGCAGGCCATCGCGTCATATGCGCCCTCGGCCCCGATCCGCCGACCGGTTTCCAGCGCGTCGCGGCATTGGTCGGATGTCATCGCCGGGCCACGCAGGAACGATGCCGTGCCCGGTCCGATCGGTGCGTCGTATATGCCGGCCATGTCGAACGGACCGCCCTTCACGCCGGCATTCACCACCCGCAGATCGAGCCCGTTCACGGCGGCGAATACGTTCGCCGCGGCGCCACCACCGGCGAAATTCAGAACCATCTGCCGTGTCACTTCGGCCGGGTATGCCGACACGCCATCGGCGGCGATGCCGTGGTCCCCGGCGAAGATCGCCAGTTGGGCACGACCCATCCTTGGCGTCAGCGTCCGTTGCAGCCGCGCCACCTGCACGGCCAGTGTCTCGATCCGGCCAAGCGCGCCCTGCGGCTTGGTCTTGAGGTCGATCTTGCGCTGCAGCGCGGCTTCGAAATCGGTCTGGGTCTGGTTGTCCATCCTGCCGATTTAGCGCGCTGTTCCCGGCGGCACAATCGCTGCCGGTCGGCCGGGCGGCATTTCCCGCTTGACCCCGCTGCCAAAGCCCGCGAAGCCAAGGCCCATGGCCACGGCGACACTGACAATCGATCTTGCGGCGCTGCGCAGCAACTGGCGCGCGCTGAACGAAATGACCGGCTGCGAAACCGCGGCGGTGGTCAAGGCCAACGCCTATGGGCTGGGCGCGGCCCCGGTGGCCAAGGCGCTGGCACAGGAAGGCGTGCGGCGTTTCTTCGTCGCCGTCGCATCCGAGGGCGCGGCGTTGCGTGACGCGCTTGGACCGGGGCCCGAGATCTGCGTCTTTTCGGGGCACATGGAGGGCGACACGGCCCTGATCCGCGACAACGCGCTGGTGCCGATGCTGAACTCCATCGACCAGATGTTGCGCCATGTCGAGGCGCTTCCGGGGACACGCTTTGGCATCCAGCTGGACAGCGGCATGAACCGGCTGGGGATGGAGCCGGCCGAATGGTCCGCGTTGCGCGACCTGGCACTGGCTCAGAAACCGGTGCTGGTGATGAGCCACCTGGCCTGCGCCGACGAACCCGACCATCCGATGAACGCGCACCAGCTGCGCATGTTCCGCGAGATGACCGACGGAATCGAAGCCCCCCGGTCGCTGGCGGCCACCGGCGGCATCCTGCTGGGGCGCGACTACCACTTCGACGTGACCCGCCCGGGCATCGGCCTGTATGGCGGTCTGCCTTTCGTCGACGCCTTGCCCGTGGCGGCGCTGGATTTGCCGGTGGTGCAGGTACGGCCCGTCGCCGTCGGGGAATCGGTTGGCTACGGCAACTCGTGGGTTGCCCGTGTCCCGGGGCGGATCGCCACCGTCTCGGCCGGCTATGCCGATGGGATCCTGCGCGCCATCGGTCCCAAGGCCAGCCTTTGGGCTGGTGAGACCCGTTGCAAGGTGGTGGGCCGGGTGTCGATGGACCTGATCACCGTCGACGTGACGGCGCTCAAGGACGTGCCGGACACCCTGGAACTGCTGGGACGGCATCAAAGCGTCGACACGCTGGCCGATTGGGCCGGCACCATCGGTTACGAGATCCTGACCTCGCTGGGCGGACGCTACGATCGCCGCTATTCCGGCGCATGACCGCGCTGGCGCCTTTGGGCACGCTGGGTCGCGCCTTTCTTGCCTTCGTGGCGGCGGTCGGCCGGGTCAGCCTGTTCGGCCTGTCGGCGCTCAGCCACAGCCTGCGCCCGCCCTTCTATGGCCGGGAACTGGCGCTTGCGCTTTTGAACGTGGGCTGGCTGTCGCTGCCCGTCGTCGGATTGACGGCGATCTTCACCGGCGGCGCGCTGGCCTTGCAGATCTACGCCGGCGGCGCGCGTTTCAACGCCGAGGCGGTGGTGCCGCAGATCGTCGCCATCGGCATGGTACGCGAATTGGGGCCTGTGCTGGTGGGGCTGATGATCGCGGCACGCGTGACGTCTTCGATCGCGGCCGAAATCGCCACGATGAAAGTGACCGAACAGATCGACGCGCTGGTCACCTTGTCCACCAACCCGATGAAATACCTGGTGGCGCCGCGGGTGCTGGCCGGATTGATCGTGGTGCCGATGCTGGTGGGCGTGGGCGACGTGATCGGTATTTTCGGCGGCTACGCGGTGGCCACCGGAACGCTGGGGTTCAACGCCGCGGCGTATGTCAAGAACACCGTCGATTTCCTCGAGCCGCTCGACATCGTGTCGTCGTTGGTCAAGGGCTGCGTCTTTGGCGGCCTTGCGACGCTGATGGGCTGCTATTTCGGCATGAATTCAGGACGTGGCGCGCAAGGGGTCGGGCGCGCGACCAAGGGCTCGGTCGAAGCGGCCGCAGTGCTGATCCTTGCCGCGAACTTCCTGCTGACGGGGGCGTTCTTTTCGCTATGATCCAACTGGCCGGTGTCAAGAAAGCGTTTGGAAGCAACGTGGTGCTGCGTGATGTTCACCTGAATGTCGCCAAGGGCACCTCGGTCGTCATCATCGGCGGATCGGGCACCGGCAAGTCGATCCTTCTGAAATGCATCCTGGGTCTGGTGCAACCCGATGCCGGCACGATCCGGGTCGACGGCGTGGATGTCGGCACCGGCGATCGCGATGCCTTTCTTGCCCGCTTCGGGATGCTGTTCCAGGGATCGGCCCTGTTCGACAGCCTGCCGGTCTGGCAGAACGTGGCCTTTCGCCTGCTGCGCGGCAGCCTCAAACGACCGCGCGACGAAGCCCGTGCCATCGCCATCGACAAGCTGCGCCGCGTCGGACTGAAACAGGACGTGGCCGACCGTTTCCCGGCGGAACTGTCCGGCGGCATGCAGAAACGCGTGGGCCTGGCGCGCGCCATCGCCGCCGACCCCGAGATCATCTTTTTCGATGAACCGACCACCGGGCTGGACCCGATCATGGCCGGGGTCATCAACGACCTGATCCGTGAGATCGTGACGGAACTGGGCGTCACCGCGATCACGATCACCCACGACATGACCAGCGTGCGGGCGATCGCTGACAACGTGGCGATGCTGCATGACGGCGTTATACAGTGGACCGGTCCGATCGGCGATCTGGAAACCAGTTCAGACCCTTATGTCGATCAGTTCATTCATGGCCGAGCCACCGGCCCGATCGAGGCGGTGCGGTGAGCAGCCTGTTCGAACCCAGCCCGGTGCTGTTGGCCTTCGTCTTCGTCAAACGCTTCGTCTTTCTTGAATTGCTGGCCTTGCTGGCCCTGGCGCGGGTGATCGCGGGGGGGCCGCACGCACGCCGGCCCGCGCTTGTCGCCCTGCTGCTGAGCCTGGCAGGGCTGGCCGTAATCTTTGCACCGGCGGCGGGCATGAACGACGGGATCATCTACGCATCCGGCGCCCGCCTGATGGCACATGGCGGCGGGATGACTGCCTTGCTGCCCGCTTCTGCATTGATGCTGGTTTCGGCCGTCGTAACGGACTGCCGCGGGCGATGGATCGATGTGCTGCACGTCGCGTTGCTGGCGGGGTTGCTGGGCTTGTGGGTGGCATCGCTGCTCTGACGGTTCGCCCCATCCGGTGACGCAAGCGAAACAATCCGCACATTTTCATCACGATTGACTGCGATTCCCGGCACTTGTTCGAGCCCGGATTCTTTCCCGTATGAAAAACCTCCGCTTCGGCATAAAATCGCCGATACTGGGTAAGAACTGATTTTTGGGGCTAGTAAAATGATTTCGACGCTTCGCGATTTGGCTGCGATCGTCCGGTATTTGATGGAACGTCTGGCGTTTGCGCTGATGCTGTCCTTGGGGCTGGGATTATCGGCCTACAGCCTGGCCTGCGCGCTTGGATACGCGCCCTGGCTGACCTTGTCGGTGGCCTTCGGTCCATATGCTATTGACGATGCGGGGATGTACCTGCAGCTGTTGGTTTCGGGTTTCGCGCTGTCCTTGTGCTTTTTCCTGCCTGCGAACGCGCGGATGATGCGGCTTGAGACGTCGCACCGGAATTTCCACATGGGTATGCGCGACGTGGCGCGCGCCTACGCGGCCGCACACAAGGCCGACCGCGAAGGCGTGTTCACGCTGTCCTCGGAATTCGACTCGGTCCGCGAACGCATGGCGTTCCTTCGCGATCATCCCGACCTGTCCGATCTCGAACCGTCGGTTCTGGAACTCGCTGCGCAGATGAGCCACGTGAGCCGCGAACTGGCGCATGTCTATTCCGACCGAAACGTCGCCCGCGCCCGCGATTTCCTTTTGCAACGTCAACAGGAACTGGACGTCTTCAACAGCAAGATCGACGATGCCAAGGCCGTCGCCAACGACATGCGGCACTGGCTGAACCGGCTGGATACCGACGAAGCAGTGGCACGCGCCCAGCTGGAACGGGTCAGCGCGCAGATGACCGAACTGATGGCGGCCATCGATGCCCGCAAGGACGGCGCCGACAAGGGCTTTACCGCGCGCGACGACCAGCCCGCCGAGGACCGCGTCATCGACCTGCCCCAGCAGCGCGCGGCGGAATAGCCGCGGGCACCGCGCCACGACCCCTTGACGCGCGCGCCTTCTGACCGCAGTCAAGCGCCATGGCCAAGGCAAGCGCGACCTTTCTCTGCCAATCCTGCGGCGCGGCGACGACGAAATGGTCGGGCCGCTGCGAATCCTGCGGACAGTGGAACACCATCGTCGAAGAAGCGCCGCTGGCAGCCGGACCGTCGGGCAAGACCCTGGGCAAAAGCCGCGGACGTGCTGTTGCGCTGCTCGATCTCGACAGCCCCGAAGCCCCGCCGCCGCGCACCCGATCGAATCTGGACGAACTCGACCGCGTGCTTGGTGGCGGGCTGGTGCCTTCCTCGGCGGTGCTGGTGGCCGGCGATCCCGGTATCGGCAAGTCGACGCTGCTGTTGCAGGCCGCCGCCGCCTTTGCCCGGTCCGGCCTCAAGGTGGTTTATATCAGCGGCGAAGAGGCCAGCGCCCAGATCCGGCTGCGCGCGCAACGGCTGGGATTGGCGGACGCGCGGGTGTCGCTGGCGACGGAAACCAACCTGCGCGACATCCTGACCACGCTGGATGCCGAACGACCCGATCTGGCGATCATCGATTCGATCCAGACGATGTGGGCCGACAACGTCGACAGTGCACCGGGCTCGGTCAGCCAGGTGCGCGCCGCCGCACACGAATTGACCACTTTTGCCAAGCGCAGGGGCAGCGCGGTCTTCATGGTCGGCCATGTCACCAAGGACGGCCAGATCGCCGGCCCGCGCGTGGTCGAGCACATGGTCGATACGGTGCTGTATTTCGAGGGCGAACGCGGCCACCAGTTCCGCATCCTGCGCAGCGTCAAGAACCGCTTTGGCCCGGCGGACGAAATCGGCGTTTTCGAGATGACCGGCGCGGGCCTGTCCGAGGTCACCAACCCGTCGGCGCTGTTTCTGTCCGAACGCGGCACGCCCGCGCCGGGCAGCGCGGTCTTCGCCGGGATCGAGGGCACGCGGCCCGTTCTGGTCGAGTTCCAGGCGCTGGTGGCCCCTTCACCCCATTCCCAGCCCCGCCGGTCGGTCGTTGGCTGGGATGGCGGCCGCCTGGCGATGATCCTGGCGGTGCTGGAGGCGCGCTGCGGCATCCCCTTTGCCGGGCTTGACGTCTATCTGAACGTCGCCGGCGGCATGCGCGTGGGCGAACCGGCCGCCGATCTGGCTGTGGCCGCTGCGCTACTTTCCGCCCGCGAGGACGCAGCCCTGCCCGCGGAAACTGTCGTTTTCGGCGAGATTAGCCTATCAGGGGCCCTGCGCCCGGTCAGCCAGACGGAAAACCGGTTGAAAGAGGCGCAAAAACTTGGTTTCTCCACGGCCATCCTGCCGGCAGGCGGGAAAACCGCGGGGTTCGGCGGCATGGCATTGACCGAAAAGGACAGCCTGACCGCTTTCGTGGGTGACATATTCGGCGCCGGCTGAGCGCCAGAACGAAAAGGCAGACGAGCGGATGGAAGGCTTTACCATTGTCGACGGTGTGGTCGCCGTCATCATCGTTTTGTCCGCCGTTCTGGCCTATTCCCGGGGTCTCGTGCGCGAGGCGATGGCGATCGCGGGCTGGATCGTCGCGGCGATCCTGGCCTTCATGTTCGCCGACCAGGTGCAGCCACTGGTCAAGGAAATTCCTGTCATCGGCGAATTCCTGTCCGACAGTTGCGAGTTGTCGGTGATCGCAGCCTTCGCCGCGGTATTCACGGTAGCGCTGGTTGTGGTGTCGCTGTTCACGCCGCTTTTCTCGTCGCTGGTACAGCGCTCGGCCCTGGGCGGGCTGGACCAGGCGCTTGGCTTCCTCTTTGGCGTGGTGCGGGGCGTGTTGTTGGTGGCCATCGCCTTTTTCGTCTACGAGACGGTGATCACGGCACAGGACATCCCGATGATCGATGACAGCCGCTCGGCCGCCGTCTTTTCGCGCTTCACCGGCCGGATCGAGGAACAGAACCCCGAACAGGCGCTTGGCTGGATCACCGCGCAATATGAACAGCTGGTCGGTATCTGCGAAGCACCCGCCGCGAACGACGCCTGATTTCCGCACGGACAGGTTGCATCGAACGCGGAGAGCGTCCGAAATCCACGCAAAACGCATGGCTGATGGATGCACGCGACGCGATTGCGCCACGTTGCGCAGCGGAAACGTGATCCTTTCGTGACAGACACGGCCCGACACTCTAAGTACAACAGCGAATGCCAAACGGATTCGGGACGCTGCCTTGACCGACCGCCAAATGCCCCCAGCTCACCCCTTCGATGACGACAAATTGCGCGAGGAATGCGGGATATTCGGCGTCGTTGGCGTCACGGACGCCGCGAATTTCGTGGCGCTTGGCCTGCACGCCCTTCAGCATCGCGGCCAGGAAGCCGGCGGGATCGTCACCTACGCCCAAGACACCGGATTCAACTCGGCGCGCCGCTTCGGCTATGTGCGCGACAACTTCACCTCGCAATCGCTGATGCAAACCCTGCCGGGCAGCATCGGCATCGGTCATGTCCGCTATTCCACTGCCGGATCGAAAGGTCAGACCGCGATCCGCGACGTGCAGCCCTTCTTCGGCGAATTCAGCATGGGCGGCGCGGCGATCGCCCATAACGGCAACATCACCAATGCCGACGCGCTGCGGCGCGAACTGATCGAGCGTGGCTCGATCTTTCAATCCTCGTCGGACAGCGAATGCATCATCCACCTGATGGCGCGGTCGATGGGCCGGTCGATCCCCGACCGCATGGAAGAAGCGCTGCGCAAGGTCGAAGGCGCGTTTTCCGTGGTCGCCATGACCCGAACCAAGCTGATCGGCGTGCGCGACCCGCTGGGCGTTCGGCCGCTGGTGCTGGGCCAGATCGGCGATGGCTGGGCGCTGGCCTCGGAAACCTGCGCGCTGGACATCATCGGCGCCGATTTCGTGCGCGAGATCGAACCGGGCGAGATGGTCGTCATCACCGAAAAGGGCGTGGAAAGCCACCACCCCTTTCGCCGGGCCAAACCGCGCTTCTGCATCTTCGAGCATGTCTATTTTTCGCGGCCCGACAGCATCCTGGGCGGCCGGTCGGTCTATGAGACGCGGCGCCAGATCGGCGTCGAACTGGCGCGTGAGGCGCCGGTGGCGGCCGACCTGGTCTGCCCGGTGCCAGACAGCGGCACACCCGCTGCGATCGGCTATGCGCATGAATCGGGCATTCCCTACGGCATGGGGATCATCCGCAACCAGTACATGGGCCGGACCTTTATCGAACCCACCGAACAGATCCGCAACATGGGCGTGCGGCTCAAGCTGAACGTCAACCGCGCGCTGATCCAGGGCAAGCGGGTCATCCTGGTCGATGACAGCGTGGTGCGCGGCACCACGTCGCGCAAGATCAAGGAGATGATCCTCGATGCCGGCGCGGCCGAGGTGCATTTCCGCATCGCCTCGCCGCCCACCGCCTGGCCGTGTTTCTACGGCGTCGACACGCCGCAGCGCGAAAAGCTGCTGGCCGCCACCATGTCCGAGGACGAGATGCGGGAACATCTGGGCGTCGACAGCCTCAAATTCATCTCGCTCGACGGGCTTTATCGCGCCGTCGGCGAAGCATCGGGTCGCAACGCGGTGCAACCGCAATACTGCGATGCCTGTTTCTCGGGTGAATACCCGGTGGAACCCGCCGACCAGATCGAAAAGGGCTTTCGGATGAAGGCGGCCGAATAACGCAGCGTCCGATCTGCCGCGATGGGCAATCAGGCGCCGATCCGGTCGATTTCTAAGCGTCTTTCCGCCCGCCACGGGGCCCGCGCGGACCCACCGCCTTTCTTCTTGCTGCAATGCAGCATAGACGGCGCCGACTCATCCGGAGCCCGTCATGGCACAGCCGCAGCCGAAATCGAACGAAACCCCGACACTTGCCGCCGAACATGCCACCCGGCAGGCCGATATCCCCGAACGGGGACTGATCCTGCTTGGCACCTTCGGCAAGGACAGCGCGCCGCAAGCGCTGGTGCGTCTGCCCGATGGGGCGACCCGGGCCATCGCAGTGGGCGACGCCGTGAACGGCAAGATCGTTCTGGCCATCGAAACCGGCCGCCTGGCCCTGCGCGTGGGTGACATGGCCGAATGGATGGAGCCTCCGGCCTTTCGCTGATCCGCGACAGCGCGGCGCGGTGACGCCGCGCACTCTTGACCTTCGGCGCAAAGCCGGTCATCCGCCACCCCATGACAAAGATCGCCCTCATCACCGGCGCCTCGCGCGGACTGGGCTTTGCCCTTGCCGAAGCGTTGGCCCCGGAACATCACATCGTCGCCGTCGCACGTACCGTTGGCGGACTGGAAGATCTGGACGACCGGATCAAGGCCAAGGGCGGCGACGCGACGCTGGCACCCATGGATATCACCAAGCGCGACGCGATGGCCCAATTGTGCCGGTCGATCCATGACCGTTGGGGTGGTATCGCGCTTTGGGTGCATACGGCGATCCACGCCGCGCCGCTGACCCCCGCGGCTCATCTCGACCAGAAGGATTGGCAGAAATCGCTGGCGATCAACCTGGACGCGCTGGCCACGCTGATCCCCTTCGTGGCACCTCTGCTGGGCAATGACGGCCGCGCGGTGTTCTTCGACGATCCGCATGGTGGCCAAAAGTTCTTCGGCCATTACGGCACGACGAAATCGGCCCAGATCGCGCTGGCGCGCAGCTGGCAGGCCGAGACCGAAAAGACGGGACCCGAAGTGCGCATCCTGACGCCCGCGCCGATGGCCTCGGCGACCCGCGCGCGGTTCTATCCCGGCGAGGACAAGACCCGGCTGGCCTCGCCCCACGACGAAGCGCACAGGCTCTTGCCGCAACTCCTGTAGGCGCCTGTCCGCTTGCCCCGGTAGCCCCCTTCCCCTATGGAATTGCAAACGGGCAAGGGCACACGCGATGCGCATTCTCATCACCAACGACGACGGCATCAATGCGCCGGGGCTCGAGGTCATGCAGGCCATCGCCGAGGAAATCGCCGGCGGGCCTGACGATGTCTGGACCGTGGCGCCGGCCTTCGAGCAGTCGGGCGTCGCCCATTGCATCTCGTACACCCATCCGACGATGATCGCCCAACTGGGGCCGCGCCGCTTTGCTGCCGAGGGCAGCCCCGCGGATTGCGTGCTGGCGGGCGTGCATGACGTGCTCAAGGACAACCCGCCCGACCTGATCCTGTCGGGCGTGAACCGCGGCAACAACTCGGCAGAAAACGCGCTCTATTCCGGCACGTTGGGCGGCGCGCTGGAAGGCGCCCTGCAAGGCATCCGCGCGATCGCCCTGTCGCAGTATTACGGGCCCGCAAACGCGCATGCCGACAACCCGTTCGAAGCCGCCGCGGCGCACGGTGCCGAAACCGTGCGCCGCATCCTGGCCGCCGATCCGAAAGACCAGAACGGATACCGGCTGTTCTACAACGTGAATTTTCCGCCCGTTCTCGCGACCGACGTCAAGGGAACGCGACTGGCACCGCAGGGCCTGAGACGCAACACCTGTTTTCAGGTCGAACCGCACCTGTCGCCGTCGGGCCGACGGTTCGTCTGGATTCGCGGTGGTGACCAGCGCGCGCCGACCGAACCGGGATCGGACGCCGACATCAACCTCGACGGCTACATCTCGGTCACGCCGATGCGCGCCGACCTTACCGCCCACGACGCGCTCATCGCTCTCAAAGACGCCTTTGCATGACCTTCGACGCCGACGCCAAGATGCAGTTCCTGTTCGCCCTGCGCTCGCGCGGAGTGACCGACAGCGCGACGTTGAAAGCGATGGAGGCGGTGGATCGCGGAATATTCGTGCAAGGCTATTTCGCCGACCGCGCCTATGAGGACATGCCGCTGCCGATCGCCTGCGGGCAGACGATATCGCAACCATCGGTGGTCGGATTGATGACGCAGGCGCTGAAGATCGCCCCACGCGATACCGTGCTCGAGATCGGCACCGGTTCGGGCTATCAGGCCGCAGTCCTGGCACAGCTGGCCCGGCGGGTCTATACGATCGATCGCCACCGCCGGCTGGTGCGCGAGGCCAGGGCTGTCTTCGACCGGCTGGGCCTGACCAACGTCACCGCCTTCACCGCCGACGGATCGCACGGGCTGCCCGACCAGGCACCGTTCGACCGGATCATCGTCACCGCCGCCGCCGAAGATCCGCCCGGGCCGCTCTTGGCCCAGTTGAAGATTGGCGGTATCATGGTCGTGCCGGTGGGCCAGTCGGATGCGGTGCAAAGCCTGATCCGTGTCACCCGGTCCGAAACCGGGTTCGAATACGAGGAAATGCGCCCGGTCCGGTTCGTGCCCCTGGTCGAGGGGCTGGGCAAGGACTGAGCTGCCCGATGCGAGTGGCCGCGACCCGCGGCGCCAACCAGACGCTCCGGCCAACAAGGGGCGCGATGTGAGGATACGAGCGATGGCGACACCCCGCCCATTCCCGATTCTGGCCATGTTCGGCCTCAGCGTCAGCCTGTCGGCCTGCGCGGATTTCGACCTGGATGTCCGTGACCGTATCGGCGGCCCCTTCAGCACCGCCCAGGCGGCGCGCGAAGCCACAACCCGGCGCCCGGTGCCGGATGACCGCGGTGTGCTGTCCTATCCCAGCTACCAGGTCGCCATCGCGCGGCGCGGCGACACGCTTGCCGATGTCGCGGCCCGCGTCGGCCTGCCTGCGGACGAAGTGGCGCGCTTCAACGGCATCCAGCCCGGCGACACGCTGAACCGGGGCGAGATCGTCGCGCTGCCGCGCCGCGTGGCCGAACCGTCCCCGGCCACGGGCGCCACGACGACCGGGCCGATCCTGCCACCGGCCGTGGACGTGACGACGCTGGCCAACGACGCGATCGAGCGCGCGCCGGCGACCCCGGCGGCCACGTCGCCGCAAACCGGGATCGAGCCGGTGCGCCACAAGGTCGAACGCGGCGAGACCGCCTTTACCATCGCCCGGCTTTACGGCGTCACGCCACGAGCCCTGGCAGATTGGAACGGGCTCGACCGCGACTATACCCTGCGGGAAGGCCAGTTCCTGCTGATCCCGCCCAAGGCCGAAATCACCGCCGCAGCCGCGCCGGCGGCGGTGCCGGCACCGGGCAGCGGCAGCACCACGCCCCAGCCGCCTTCGGCCTCGACCCCGCTGCCTTCCGAGACGCCGCCCGCCGCGTCGGTCCAGACCGCCACAGCCGCAGCACCCAAACCGCCGGTGGCCGATATCGGCCAGTCCGCCGCCAGACCGGAGGCACAGATGACCATGCCGGTCAGCGGCCGGATCATCCGCGACTACGCACCGGGCCGCAGCGAAGGCATCGATATCGGCGCACCGGCCGGAACGCCGGTCGTGGCCGCCGCCAGCGGCTCGGTCGCCGCGGTCACCCGCAACGACGAAAACGTGCTGATCGTGGTCATCCGCCATCCCGGCGATCTGCTGACCGTCTACACCCATCTGGATGACCTGACGGTCAAGAAGGGTGACGCCGTCAGCCGCGGTCAGACCATCGGCAAGGTACGCGCCGGCGATCCGAGTTTCCTGCACTTCGAGATTCGCAAGGGCTTCGACAGCGTCGATCCCATGGGTTACGTCAGCTGACGGCATGCCGCCCTTGCCGGGCAAACCGCTGGTCGGCACCGGCGTGCGGCGTATTTTTCAAAGAGAAGAAGACCTTGCTTGCGCGCATCGGTCCTGCTTCTTCTCTTTTTCAAATACGCATTTTCCATATGCACCGGCGCGCGCTGCGCCGGTCTCGGACGCTCAGCCGAACGTTACACCGCGGCGCCCCGCGAGATCGATGAAATACTGCCAGGCAACCCGACCCGAACGGGCGCCGCGCGTGGCTTGCCATTCGATCGCTTCGGCCCGAAGCGTGTCGTCGTCGATGGGCAGGCCATAGGCGTCGCAATAGCCGCGGATCATCGCCAGGTATTCGTCCTGCGAACAGGGATGGAACCCCAGCCACAGGCCGAACCGGTCCGACAGCGACACCTTTTCCTCGACCGCCTCGGAGGGGTTGATCGCGCTCGAGCGTTCGTTCTCGATCATGTCGCGCGGCATCAGGTGGCGGCGGTTCGACGTCGCATAGAAGATCACGTTGTCGGGCCGGCCTTCGACCCCGCCATCCAGCACCGCCTTGAGCGATTTGTAATGCTGGTCGTCATGGCTGAACGAAAGGTCGTCGCAGAACAGCACGAAGCGGGCATCGGACGCGCGCAGCAACGCCAGCAGCCGGCCCACGGACGGAAGGTCTTCGCGATGCAGTTCCACCAGTTTCAAGGCGAGCCCGGATCCCGTAACAGCGCCATGCACCGCCTTGACCAGGCTCGACTTGCCCATCCCGCGGCTGCCCCAAAGCAGCGCGTTGTTGGCGGGCAGACCCTTGGCGAACTGCACCGTGTTTGCCAGCAGCGTGTCGCGGGTGCGGTCGATGCCGACCAGCAGCGACAGATCGATCCGGTTCACCTGCGCCACCGGCTCGAGGCGGTCGGGATCGACATGCCAGACAAAGGCCTCGGCCTGCGCGAAATCCGGTGCGGCCATCGGCGCGGGCGCCATCCGTTCCAGCGCAGCGGCGATGCGGTTCAGCACGTCGCTCACCGGGCCTTGCCTTCCTCGTCGGTCTCGTCGAATTCGGCCATCAGCGGGTCTTCGTCCTCGTCGTCTTCGAACCAGACGCCTTGCGCGCGCAATTCGGCCTCGCGCTTCTTCTCGACGCGGCGGACAAGGAAGATCGACACCTCGTAGAGCCCGTAGACCACGGTGAACAGGATCAGCTGCGTGACCACGTCCGGCGGTGTCACCAGGGCAGCCAGCACCAGGATGCCGACCATGGCGTATTTGCGCACGCCGCCCAGCCCTTCGGCGCTGACCAGCCCGGCCTTGCCCATCAGCGTCAGCAGAACCGGCAACTGGAAGCACAGGCCGAAGGCCAGGATGAATTTCAACGAGATGTCGAGCGATTCGTTGACCTTGCCGAAAAAGGTGATGCGAATACCCTCTTCGGTCTCGGGCACCACGGCGGTGTCCGGCGGCAGGCTCTGCACGCCTCCGGCAAGCAGGTTGGCAAAGATCGAACTGACATCGGCGAAGCCCAGAAAGAACGCCATGGCCAGCGGCGTCACGATGAAATGGGCAAAGGACGCGCCCAGCAGGAACATCACCGGAGAGGCGATCAGGAAAGGCAGAAAGGCGTTCTTTTCCGATTTGTAGAGCCCGGGCGCCACGAAGCGCCACATCTGGTGGCCGATCACCGGAAAGGCCAGCGCGAACCCGAAAACCATCGAGATCCGGAACAGCGTGAACAGGTATTCCTGCGGGCTGGTGTATTGCAGCGTCGGCGACGGGTCACCCAGATCGCGCAGCGTTTCCTCGATCGGGCCCAGAAGGAATTGCAGGATCGGTTCGGCCACGACAAAGGCCAGAACGATGCCGATCAGAAAGGCGATGACCGATCGGATCAGCCGGGTGCGCAGCTCGGCCAGGTGTTCGATCAGCGGCGCGGAGCTGTCTTCGATCTCGTCGTTCGGGGAACTCATGTGTCGCCCTTCGGCGTGTCGGGCTGCATCGCGGCCTCCATCTCGGCCACCTTCTTGGCTGCGGCTTCGGCTTCGCGCTGCGAACGGGCCGCGGCGGCCTTGGCGGTGGCCAGTTCGATCTTCTTCTTGGCCTCGGCGCGCTCGGCAGACAGCTTGCCGGTTTCACTGGCAGGGTCGAGATTGGTCATCGACTTGGCCGCATCCTTGACCCCGTCCATCGCCGAACTCACCGGGTTCGTCGCGGTCTTGAGGCTTTTGGCGACATCCTTCACGCCGGCCTCGTCAGCGGCGTCGTTCATGGCGCGGCTGAATTCGCGGGCCATGCCGCGGGCCTTGCCGACGAAACGACCGACCTGGCGGAACATCACCGGCAAATCCTTGGGGCCGACCACGATCAGCGCGACGATTCCGATGACCAGAAGCTCGGCGAACCCGAGATCGAACATGACTTACGCCTTGTCCTTGTCTTCCTTGGGCGTGACGTCCTTGGCAAGATCGGCCTGGTCGGCCTCGATTTCCTCGGTGCCGTCTTTCACGCCCTTCTTGAAGGCGGTGATCCCCTTGCCGACCTCGCCCATCAACGACGAGATCTTGCCGCGACCGAACAGCACCAGCACCACGACGGCGATCAGAAGAAGGCCCGGAAGGCCGATATTGTTGAGCATGGCTCATCTCCCACTTGCGGGCCGGGGCCGGCGCCGCGTTCAACTATCACGTGGTATCTAATGATTCCCGCGCGCCGCGAAAAGCGCCAAAGCGCCGCGACCGGCGGTCATGTGTGTCATGAGCTTGTCAGGTGACGGATTTTTGTCAGTATGTCGGTCATGAATCGCAAGGACCGCCTTTTCGCCCTGATGCAACGGCTGCGCGACGGCAAACTGCACACCGCCGAGGCGATGGCGCAGGATCTGGGCGTGTCGGTGCGCACGATCTACCGTGACATGGAACTGCTGGCGGCCTCGGGCGTGCCGGTCGAGGGCGCACGCGGCCTGGGCTACACCGCGCAGGCGGCGATCACCCTTCCGCCGCTGAACCTGACCGAAGGCGAACTGGCGGCGCTGCATCTTGCCCTTGCCGCGCTCGGGCAGACCGCCGAAACCGAGATGGCGGATGCCGCGCGCAGCCTTTCGGCCAAGATCGAGGCGGTACTGCCGGAGGATACCGGCCCGCCTACCCGCTTCGGCTTTGCCGTGGGCGCCTTTTCCGAAGCCGCGCGGGGTTTCGCGTTGATGCCGCTGATCCGTACCGCGATCCGGGCGCGGCAGAAATTGCGTGTCACGCTCGAAGACGGCGCCCCGCACGACATCCGTCCGCTGCATCTCGACTATTGGGGTCGGGTCTGGACCTGCGTCGCCTGGGACGAAACCGCAGGCACCTTCCGCAACTTCCGCATGGACAGGGTCACCGCCATCACGCCCCTTCCCGGCCTCTTCGTGGATGAACCGGGCAAGACCCTGGCGGATTGGCGGGCGCGTCAGGCGCCCGCGACCGACGCGCGATAGATCTGGTCGATATTGGCGCCCAGGGCATCATTGAATTCGGCATCCGACATCTGCTTGGTCAGCCCTTCGGTCAGCGCGCGGCTGAAAGACGCGATCATCTTGGGTTGACGTGCAAGACGCGCGCAGGCCTCGTCGGTCGAATAGCCGCCCGACAGCGCCACAACCCGAACAACGCGCGGGTGGTCGGCCACGGCGTCATACAGACCGTCCTGCGTCGGGATCGTCAGCTTGAGCATGATGTTCTGACCGTCCTGCAGCGTGTCGAGATGGGACAGGATACGCTCTTTCAGGATCGTTTCGGCCTCGACCTTGGTGGGCGAATGGATATCCACCTCGGGTTCGAGGATCGGCACAAGACCACAGGACAGGACGGTGCGACCGATGTCGAATTGCTGGGACACGATGGCTTCGATCCCCTTGGCGTTGGCCTCGTGGATGACCGACCGTTCCTTGGTCCCGAATATCCCCGAACCCTCGGCCTCGCGCAGCGTGTCGACCAGGCCGGGAATCGGTTTCATCAACTGCACGCCGTCGGATTTGTCCGTCAGGCCCTTGTCGATCTTGAGAAACGGCACGATGCCCCGGTCTTCCCACAACAAGTCCGCTGTCGGCTTGCCGGCCACCTCGCCGCGCATCGTGCGTTCGAACAGGATCGCGCCGATCACCTTTTCGCCGGTAAATCCGGGCGACAGGATGATCCGGGACCGCATCGCGTGGATCTCGTCGAACATCGCCTCTTCGCCGTCATACATGTCCTCGGTCACGCCGTAGAGCCGCAGCGCCTTGGGGGTCGACCCCCCGGACTGGTCCAGCGCGGCGATAAAGCCCTTGCCGGTATGCATCCGCTCCATCTGGGCGGCAAATCTGTCCTGGGCCATGGCGCATTCCTCGTATCAGATGCTGTTTGGCGATCTGATACAGGCTTGCAGGCGGGTCCGGTAGAGCCGCGCGCGGGCTTTATCGCTAACAGGCGAAATTTGCCGCGTCAGCGTTTCGACACCCGCAGCCAGATGCCATCGCGCGCCCGCACCGTCAGGTGCGCCTCGGGCACCGGATCGCGTCCGGGGATGCGTTCGACCCGCAGGTCGCGCAGCAGAAGCGACAGCAAGAGCGGGCCTTCGACCATGGCGAAACCCGCCCCCGTGCAAACCCGCGGCCCCGCGGAAAACGGGATATAGGCATCGCGCCCGCAGGTCTTGCCGTTCTCGGTCTGCCAGCGACCCGGATCGAAATCGTCCGGCCGGTCCCACAGCCGCTCGTGGCGGTGCAGATGCCAGGGTGACAGAACGATCTGCGCACCGGGCGCCACGTCGCGGTCGCGGAAACGTTCCGGGCGGGTGGCCTGACGCACCATCATCGGAACGGGCGGGTAAAGCCGCAGCGCTTCGCGGAACACGTCACGGCTGACACGCAGCTTGCCCACCTCGGCGAAGGCGCCGGTCTGCAACACCTGTGCCTCGTCGGCCACGCGATCCTGCCAGTCGGGGAAAAGCCCCATCATGTACAGCGTCCACGCCAGGGCCGAAGCGCTGGTTTCGTGTCCGGCCAGAAAGAAGATCGCCACCTGATCGACCATTTCCGCGGTCGAGAACGTCTCGCCCGTCAACGGGTCCGGCGTGGTCATGATCTTGGTCGCCAGGTCGTCGGGCGCGGTGCCAGACGCGATCTCGGCCATGCGCCGTTCGGTCAACCGGGCGATCAGCGCACGGATGCGGCGCGCGGCGGCCCGTGTGTCGGCCCGAAAAAACCGCGGCAACCAACGCGGCAACGGTACGAAAGCGGCAAGGTTCAGGATCGGCTGACTGCGCTGATAAGCGCGGAATTCGTGAAACACCGCTTGCGCGATCTCGTCCTCGATCGGGATGGAAAACAGCGTGCGAAAGATCACGTCCGCCGCGGCGTGGCTGGTGATCTCCTCGATCTCTACTTCCTGCCCCGCACGCGCCGTCAGCCGCGTCAACGCCGCCTGCGCCGCGGCCCACATGGCCGGATAGGTTTCGCGCAAGCGCCCCCCTTCGAAGGCCGGGTCGATGATGCGGCGCTGACGTTCCCATGTCTCGCCGTTGGTCAGGAACACCGAATTGCCCAGCAATGGCCGCAGCCCTTCGCTGATCCGGCCGGACTTTGGGAAATCGCCGGGCCTGTCCCTGAGCACGGTTTTCACGAGCTCCGGCTGGTTCACCAGGTAGGACCGGAAGAACGGCGTCCTGAATTCGGCCATCCACGCGCGATAGAGCCGCGCAGGCTGTGCCGACAGGATATCCTGGCGGAACAGTTTTGCGTATCGCCACAACGAAACGCGATCGCGCCGCGCCGTCGGTTTCGGCGGGGTCATGCGGCGACGCTCGTGTATTTCGACACCGCGCGGTCGATCCGGCTGGCCGAGGGCGGGCGGCCGGCATAGCGGTCGGCCAACGAAACGGGACCTGCGGTGATCTGAAAGTAGTCATAGTCCAGCGGCCGGTCGAAGGCGCAGAGATACTGGAAATGCAGCCGGAAGAACCGCCAGCGCAGCGCCTTCCAACGTTCCGGGCTGAGGGCATTTGTGAACTGCGCCGAAAAGACCAGAGGCCAGCGTTTGTCCGACGGCGCCACGCCCGACACGCTGACCGGGTCGCACAGCGCGAAGGCGCAGCCATCGCCGGGCGCGGTTACGTCCACCCAGGTCAACTCGGTCCGCGCCGACAGAAACTGCAGATCGGCACGCAACCGGTGCGCATCGCGCAGGAACGATACCATCGGCACCACCTGCCCAAGCGAAAGAAAGGCCAGTTTCGGCCCGTTCGCCGGCACCCTTCCCTGCCGGATGATATCGGCGAGGATCGACACCGCCAGATGCGCGCCCGACGAATGACCCACCACCAGCACCTCGTCGACATCGTCGGTCAGCGCGTGGGCGATCGTATCGGAGAACTCGGCCATCCGCGCCTCCAATTCGGGCGGGTTGGCGCCGCGGAATTGCGCCGAATAGGCATAGTCATGCATCAGGTAGTAGGCAAAGAGCTTGCCATCCCGCGCCTTGAACCAGCGCAGCAGCGCCCAGCCGGCGCCGAGCCCGAGCGCGAGGGCAAGATAATTGCGCAACGCAAAAAACGGTCCGAATACCGTCGGTCCGGTAAAGAGTTCCGTTGTACGGTGCATGCCCCAGGCCGACGCCATCGCAACCCCGTAGAAAACCGCGCCCGCCAGCAGCAACTGCCCCAGCAGCATCCCGATCGGATAGAGCGCCGCGATAACCGGCCCTTTGCGCAACTTCATCAGCCGCCACAGCGCGCCGGTGGCGATGTATTCCCAGGCCGTCCGAACCAGTTGCCAGTAGGTCGCGGGGATGCTGTTCGACATGCTGTCGCGCACGATATCGGACCAGACCAGCACCTCGATATCGGCGTCCACCTCTGCCCCGTCGATGGTCGCAGACACGTGCCAGCCGTAAGGCCCCTTGGTTGTCTTGGGTTTCAAACCGATCTCGTAACCCGAAATGCCTGCCTGCGCAGCGCCTTCCTTGCGGTACAGCTCGCGGTAGCGGCGGGGGTGGATCGGGTCGTAGCCGGGGATGTAGAACACCCGCCGCCTGGCAATCGTCTGCTCTGGGTCCATCGCGCACCTCGTTTGGCGCGCAGCCTAGCGATTTCGTGGGGCAAGAGTAAGGCGCAAGCGCAGGCCGGATCAGCCGACCGTCGCCAGCAGCGGAAAGGTTTCCAGAAGCCAGAAGGCCAACGCCGAGAACGCCCCCGTCAAAAGGGCGACCCCCACCGCGACCAGCAGCAGCCCCATGACCTTTTCGATCACAGCCATGTGGCGTTTGATCCGGTTCATCAGCCCCATGGCACGGGTCAGAAAGATCGCTGCCAGAAGAAACGGAATACCCAGCCCCACCGCGTAAACCGCCAGCAGTGCGGTGCCCCGCGCAACCGACGCCTCTGATGCCGCCATCGACAGGATCGCGCCCAGGATCGGGCCGATACAGGGCGTCCAGCCAAAGGCAAATGCCAGCCCCAGAACATAGGCGCCAAAAGCCGATCCGCCGCTGTCGCCCGCCTCCATCCGTGCCTCGCGGTCCAGGAAACCGATGCGGAACACACCCAGGAAATGCAGGCCGAAAACGATCACCACGACGCCCGCGACACGCGAAAGCAGAACCTGGTTCTGCAGAAACAGCATGCCGATCCAGCTGGCGGTGAAACCCAGGAAGATGAAGACCGTCGACAGCCCCATGACGAAGAACAGCGCCGCGGTCACCACGCGCCGCCGATCCTGCCCACTGGCGACATCCGACATGCTCATGCCGGACATGAAGGCCAGGTAAGGCGGCACGATGGGCAGCACGCAGGGGCTGAGGAATGACAGGAACCCCGCCAACAGCGCCACGAACATGGCGGGCAGTAGGGCCGCGTCGATGATCTCGATTCCGAACATGGCTTTCCCTTACGCGCTGACGTGGCCTGCGTCACCTGCACGCGGTGTCACATCCTTGTGGACGACCTGAAACATCGTCGCTATCTCAGCGGCATGAATGACGTTCTGGATGCCACCGGGCTGCTATGCCCCCTGCCGGTCCTGAAGGCGCGCAAGCGGCTGATGGCGCTGCCTGAGGGCGGCGTGCTCGTGCTGCAGACCGACGATCCGGCCGCCATCGTCGACGTGCCGCATTTCTGCGCCGAAGCCGGGCATTCCCTGGAAGACAGCCGCGAAGACGGCTTGGTCACGACCTGGACGATCCGCAAGGCCGGCCGGACCGCCTGAGACGGCCCGACCGCTTGGCGTTCACCGGCCCAGCGACCACCAGCCGCGGCGCTTGGGCTTGTCGGACTCGGGTTCAGCAGACTCGGTCGTGTCTGCCGTCTCCAAAGGCGCTTCGGTCACGGTTTCGCCGGCTTCCGTCACCGCTTCGGCGATCACCGCTTCGGCCTTCTTGCGGGTGCGCTTGGGCTTGGGTTTCTCGGCGGGCGCCTCGTCGGCCTTGGTTTCCGCAACGGGCGCGGCATCGGCCTCGGAGGGTTCCGCCTCTTCGGCCTTGGTCTTTTTCGCGGTGGTTTTGGTCGATTTCGTCGACTTCGTCGACCGCGATCGCGTGACGGTTTTCTTGGGCTTTTCCGCGGGTTTGTCTTCGGCGGCATCGGTCGCTGCATCCGCTGCGGGCGCTTCCGGGGCCGGCTCTTCCGCGGCGGCCTCGGCGGGCGCCTCTTCGGCCTTCTTCTTCGACCGTGACCGGCTGGAGCGCGAGCGGGACGTGGTTTTCTTGGGCTTCTCGTCCGCCCCGGCGTCCACTTCGGTTTCGGCCTCGGCCTCAACCGCGACATCCGCCGTGTCGCCATCCGCAGCGGCGGCTTCGGTCTGTGCAGGTTCCGAGGGCGCATCCTCGTCACCGGCAGCATCTCCGTTGTCGCCGTTGTCACCGTTGTCGCCGTTCTCCGCATCCCGCGATTTGGACGACCGGCGGCGGCGGCGGCGGCGGCGCTTCTTGGGTTTCTCCTCGCCCGAGCTTTCCTCGGTCTCGGCGGTGGCTTCGGCTTCGGTTTCGTCTTCCTCCTCGGCCTCAAGCGCGTCTTCGTCGACCGCATCCATGATCGAGGTATCGACCGATACGACCGGCGCCGCCTCGGGCACTGACCGGGTCGCGGTCTTGAATTTCTCCATCGAGAAGTCGGGAGACACCAGCGCCGGATCACCTTCGATCCGCACCGACATGCCGTAGCGCGCCTCGATCTGGGCGATGTGCTCGCGTTTCTGATTCATCAGGAAGTTGGCGATCCCGACCGGGCATTTCACCAGCACCTCGCGGGTGCGTCGGCGAGTGCCTTCCTCTTCGATCTGGCGCAGCACCATCAGCGCCATGTTGTCGTCGGACCGGATCAGCCCGGTGCCGTGACAATGGGTGCAGGGCTGGGTGGTGGCCTCGATCATGCCGGGCCGCAGGCGTTGGCGGGACATCTCGAGCAGGCCGAACCCGCTGATCCTACCCACCTGGATGCGGGCGCGGTCGGTCTTGAGCTTGTCTTTCAGGCGCTTTTCGACGGCGGCGTTGTTCTTGCGCTCGTCCATGTCGATGAAATCGATCACGATCAGCCCGGCAAGGTCACGCAGGCGCAACTGGCGGGCCACTTCCTCGGCCGCTTCCAGGTTGGTCTTGAGCGCGGTTTCCTCGATCGAACCTTCCTTGGTGGCCCGGCCCGAGTTCACGTCGATCGCCACCAGCGCTTCGGTCACCCCGATCACGATGTAGCCGCCGGATTTCAGCTGAACGGTGGGATTGAACATCCCCGCCAGGTAGCTTTCGACCTGGTAGCGCGCGAACAGCGGCAACTGGTCCTGGTAGTGCTTCACGTTCTTGGCGTGGGACGGCATGATCATCTTCATGAAGTCCTTGGCGATGCGGTAACCGCGGTCGCCTTCCACCAGAACCTCATCGATGTCACGGTTATACAGATCACGGATCGACCGTTTGATCAGGTCGCCTTCCTCGTAGATCTTGGCCGGCGCGATGGATTTCAGCGTCAGTTCGCGGATCTGTTCCCACAGCCGCTGGAGGTATTCGTAGTCGCGCTTGATCTCGGTCTTGGTGCGCTGCGACCCGGCGGTGCGGATGATCAGCCCGGCGCCTTTCGGCACCTCGATCGAATTGGCGATCTCCTTGAGCTTGGAGCGATCCGACGCGTTGGTGATCTTGCGCGAGATGCCGCCCCCGCGTGCGGTGTTGGGCATCAGCACGCAATAGCGCCCGGCCAGCGAAAGGTAGGTCGTCAGCGCGGCGCCCTTGTTGCCGCGTTCCTCCTTGACCACCTGGACCAGCATGATCTGCCGAACCTTGACGACTTCCTGGATCTTGTAGCGGCGCGGGCGCGGCTTGCGTGCCGGGCGGATGTCTTCCTCGGTGTCGTCGTCGGATACCGATTCGATGCTTTCGTCCTTGGACGCGGCATCGCCCGCATCGCCGTTGTCGTCGTGCTCGGCCTCGTCCGCCTTGGACTTGCCGCCCGCGACTTCGTCGCTGCCGTCTGTATCGTCGGGTTCCTCGACCGGAGTTTCCTGCACCGTCTCCATCGGCGACAGGCCTTCGCCCGCGTCCGCGGCGGTGGTTGCGTCCTCCGCATACTCGTCATCGCCGAGGTCGATCGTTTCCATACCCGAAATGTCGCCCGCCGCCTCGGCGCTGGTCACCTTGTCGGCAGGTTTGCTGGATTCGGCCCGGGACGACGATTTGCGTCGCGACCGCGACCGCGACCGCGAGGATTTCGGCTTTTCCTTCTCGTCCTCGTCCTCGGCCGCGGCCAACGCCGCCTCTTCCTCCATCAGCGCCTTTCGGTCGGCAACGGGGATCTGGTAGTAATCCGGGTGGATTTCCGAGAAAGCCAGAAAGCCGTGCCGGTTGCCGCCGTAATCGACGAAGGCAGCCTGCAACGAGGGTTCGACCCGCGTGACTTTCGCTAGATAGATGTTGCCGGCGAGCTGGCGCTTGTTTTCCGATTCAAAGTCGAATTCCTCGACCTTGTTTCCGTCCACCACCACGACGCGGGTCTCTTCCGCGTGGGTGGCGTCGATGAGCATTTTCTTTGGCATAGTGTCCTGAAGCACGCCGGACGACCGCGCGCCCCTGGAGGAGCGGCGGATCGGTGGGCGTGGCTGTTTCGGGCGAAGTGGCGCGCATGGGAACGGGGGGACGGTCTGCCCTCACCCGGTTGCCTCGCATCGCTTGCGCGCGTCATCGCGGTTCTTCTCCGACGCTCGCCACGGCGTAAGCCGCGCGGCGCCCGTTGCGTGCCCGTCTCGCCATGCGGTCGGGGCTGTGGAATGTGGCCCTGGGGCCGGATCGGTCTGACCGGGACGCGGGTTTTAGGCGCACACGCCAGCGGTCAGCGAAACTCTGGGCGATCGACCAAGCCGTCGCCTGACGTTCAACATAAGGGCAGCAACAGGGAAAAGACAATGGACAATCGCATCGGTCGGGTTGGAAATCGGTCCACGCCCGGTGCTTCCGAAGACAGAAATCGGCCCCTTGCCTTCGCGCGCAATGCCCTCAGACTCGACTTTGCACCAATTGAACCGGAACAGGAACCCGCATGCGCAGCCGCTCGGTGATCCACGTCGTTTCCTGCCATGCCGAAGGCGAAGTCGGCGACGTGATCGTGGGCGGCGTCGCACCGCCTCCGGGGGACACGCTGTGGGATCAGCGGGCGTGGATCGCGCGGGATCAGTCCTTGCGCAATTTCGTCCTGAACGAACCGCGCGGCGGTGTCTTCCGGCATGTGAACCTTCTGGTGCCGCCCAGGCACCCCGACGCGGACGCGGCCTTTATCATCATGGAGCCCGAAGACACCCCGCCGATGTCCGGCTCGAACGCGATCTGCGTGGCGACCGTGCTGCTGGACACCGGCATCCTGCCGATGACCGAACCGGTGACCGAACTGTGCCTGGAGGCGCCGGGCGGGCTGGTTCGGGTGCACGCCGATTGCGCCGACGGCAAGGCGCGCCGGATCAGCGTGGAAAACCTGCCGTCCTTCGCCGGTCTGATGGATGTCGCGCTGGAGGTCGAGGGGCTGGGCACGCTGCGCGTCGACACCGCGTTCGGCGGTGACAGCTTTGTCGTTGTCGACCCCGCCGCGCTTGGCATGGCGCTGGAACCCGACGCGGCGCGCGAGATCGCCGAGTTGGGCGTGCGCATCACCAATGCGGCCAATCGGCAGCTGCGGTTCGCCCATCCCGACCGTCCCGACTGGACCCACCATTCCTTTTGCCTGTTCGCGGCACCGCTCAAACGCGACGGTGATCACCTGACCGCGCAATCGGTCGTGGCGATCCAGCCCGGCAAGCTGGATCGCTCGCCCACGGGCACGGCGGTATCGGCACGCATGGCGCTTCTGCATGCCCACGGTCAGATGACAGAAGCCGACCGGTTCACAGCCATCTCGATCATCGGTTCAACCTTCGAGGGGCGCATCCTGGGAACGACGCAGGTCGGCGACCGCGCGGCGATCCGCCCGCAGATCAGCGGACGCGCCTGGATCACCGGCACCCACCAGCACATGCTGGACCCCGACGATCCCTGGCCCGCCGGATACCGCCTGTCCGATACCTGGCCGCGCATCCGCTGAGCGTTCAGCCTGCTTCGTTCAGGCGCTTGATCAGGCTGGACGTATCCCAGCGGCCGCCGCCCATTTTCTGGATGTCCTTGTAGAACTGGTCGACCAGCGCCGTCACCGGCAACGACGCGCCGTTTTCATTGGCAGTGCTCAGGCAGATGCCCAGATCCTTGCGCATCCAGTCGACGGCAAAGCCGTGGTCGAACTTGTCGTCCAGCATGGTTTCGTATCGATTGACCATCTGCCACGACCCCGCCGCACCGCCGCCGATCACCTCGACCACCGCGCGCCCGTCCAGCCCGGCCTTCTGGGCGAAATGCAGCCCTTCGGACAGGCCCTGCACCAACCCGGCGATGCAGATCTGGTTGACCATCTTGGTCAGTTGCCCCGAACCGCTGTCGCCCAGCCGCTTGCACAGCTTGGCATAAGCCTGCATCACCGGTTCGGCGCGCGCATAGATATCCTCGTCGCCGCCGCACATGATGACCAGCTGGCCGTTTTCTGCACCGGCCTGCCCTCCAGAAACCGGCGCATCGACGAAATGCAGCCCCAGGCCGCCGGCCGTGCTGTGCAATTCGCGGGTGATCGCCGCCGAGACCGTGGTGTGATCGACGAAAACCGCGCCCTGTTCCATCCCGGCAAAGGCACCGTCCGCGCCTTCGCAGACGCCCCGCAGGTCGTCGTCATTGCCGACGCAGGCCATCACGAATTCGGCGCCGGCGGCGGCCTTGGCCGGGCTGGCAGCCGACCGTCCGCCATGCTGGGCGACCCAGGCGTCGGCCTTGGCGGCGGTGCGATTGTAGACGCAGACGTCGTGCCCCGCCTTGGCGAGGTGACCGGCCATCGGATAGCCCATCACGCCCAAACCCAGAAATGCGACCTTTGCCATGACACCCTCCCTGATCGAGTTTCCGCCCGCACCGCCTGCGCCCCTTGGCATCGTGGCGGGGTCGGGCTAAGCCGTCTGGCATCCCAAGTATCGCAGAAGGACGCAAAGGGAAATGGCGCGCGTGTTCCGATGGTTGCTCAGGCTGGTCAGCGCCGCGCTGGTTCTGTCGGTGCTGGCCGTGCTGGTGGTCTATTACCTCGCCTCGCGGTCGCTGCCCGACTACGACAACACCCGTCCCACCGCCGGGATCACCGGCGATATCGAGATCGTGCGCGACAATGCCGGTGTGCCGCATATCTTCGCGCTGTCCGACCGCGACGCGTTCTTCGGCCTGGGTTATGCCCATGCACAGGACCGGCTGTGGCAGATGATGCTGCTACGCCGCACCGCCCAGGGCCGCCTGTCCGAGATGTTCGGCGAACGCACGGTGCGCACCGACACGTTGCTGCGCCGGCTGGATCTCTATCCGCTGGCGGTGCAATCCGTGGAGGCGCAGGACGCCGCGACGCTGGATGCGCTCGAAGCCTATGCCTCCGGGGTCAACGCCCGCATCGACGAAATCAATGCCGACAGTCTGGGCCGCGGCGCACCGGAATTCTTCCTGTTCAGCGCCCCCGTCGCACCGTGGAAACCGGCCGACAGCATCGCCATCGTCAAACTGATGGCATTGCAATTGTCCGGCCATCTGAACGAAGAGGTCCTGCGCGCCCGCACCTCGCTACTGCTGGACGATGCGGCGCGGCTGGCCGATATCCTGCCCGACATGCCCGGCCAGGGCACCGCCGCCCTGCCCGACTATGCCAGCCTGGCGCCCGGTGCACCCGGTCCGACCCGCAGCGCCCGCGCCGATCTGCCGCCTTTCTGGCCGGTGGCACCGCGCGGTCTGGCCGGCGCATCGAACGGCTGGGCCGCGGCGCCGGAACGCTCGGCCGGCGGCGGCACGCTGCTGGCCAATGACCCGCACCTGGGCTTCACTGCGCCCGCGATCTGGTATCTGGCAAGGCTGCAACTGCAATCGGGCGGCGTGATCGGCGGCACGATCCCCGGCATCCCCGCGGTGATGGTGGGACGGTCGGAAAAGCTGGCCTGGGGTCTGACCTCCAGCTATCTCGACGATCAGGATCTGTTCATCGAGGAACTGAACCCCGACAACCCCGAAGAATATCGCGGACCCGACGGGTTCAGGCCCTTCGTCACGCGCAAGTCGATCATCGAGATCAAGGACGCGCCGGCGGTCACCGTTACCCTGCGCTTTACCGATAACGGCCCGGTTCTGCCGGGTTCTCAATTCGACCTTGCCGAAATCACCCCGCCTGGACATGTGGTGTCACTGTCCTGGACCGCGCTCAGCCCGCGCGACACCTCGATGACCGCGGCGATGGGCCTGATGACGGCCGGGTCGGTGCGCGAGGCGATCGAAGTCAGCGCGGCCTATGTCGCACCTTCGCAGGTGTTGACCCTGATCGACCGCGACACGATCGGCATGAAGCTGGTCGGCACCATGCCGCGCCGCGACGCCAACCACCAGAGCCAGGGCCGTCTGCCCAGCCCGGGCTGGATCGCGGCCAATCGCTGGCAAGGCGTGCTGCCCTACAGCGCCAATCCCGGTTTCCTGTCGCCCAGCGGCGGCATCGTCGGCAATACCAACAACAAGATCCTCGACCGTCCTTTCCCGCTGCATGTCAGCTTCGATTGGGGCGACAGTCAGCGGGTGCAGCGCTGGCAGGCGCTGATGCAGGGCCGCAAGGTCCATACCCGCGAAAGTTTCGTCGAGGCACAGCTCGACACCGTTTCACCCGCCGCGCGCACGCTGTTGCCGCTGATCGGTCGCGATCTCTGGTTCACCGGAGAAGCGGCACCCGAAGGCACACCGGAACGGCAGCGCAGACGCGCGCTCGACCTGCTGGCCAACTGGTCCGGCGAGATGAACGAACATCTGCCCGAACCGCTGATCTATGCCGCCTGGATCCGCGCCCTGCAAGACCGACTGATCCGCGACGACCTGGGCCCCTTGGCCGACGCGTTCACGCATGTCGAACCGCTGTTCATCGAACGGGTCTACCGCGACATCGACGGCGCCAGCGCCTGGTGCGACGTGATCCGGTCGGCCGCCGAGGAAAGCTGCACAGACATCGCCCGGCTGGCGCTGGATGATGCCCTGGTCTGGATCGATGAGACCTACGGCACCGCATTGGAAAGCCTGCGTTGGGGCGATGCCCACCAGGCCACCCACGACCACCCGGTCCTGGGCGACGTGCCGTTGCTGCGCCAATTCGTCAACATCCGCCAAAGCACCAGCGGTGGCGATCACACGCTGCAACGCGGACGGACCTCGGGCGATGATCCGAACCCGTTCCTGAACGTGCACGGGGCCGGCTATCGCGGTGTCTACGATTTCGCCGATCCCGACAGTTCGGTCTTCGTCACCTCGACCGGGCAGTCGGGGCATTTCCTGTCGCGGCATTACGACGATCTGGGTCAGCTCTGGCGGCGTGGCGAATACATCCCGATGTCGCTCGACGAAGATCTTGCGCGCGCCGCCTCGGTCGGCATCACGCGTCTGGTCAAGCCGTGACACGGCTGACGATTGCCGAAGCCGAGACACTGGTCCGCGACGCGCTGCGCGCGGCAGGCTGGCCCGCGGATGCGCCGCTCGTCTCGCTCAAGCCGCCGAAAGCCACGCGGCCATCTTGCGTCTTTCGCCTGGACAGTCCGACCCGCCCTGCCGTGCTCAAGGTCTGGTCGCCCGCAATGTCCGCCAAGGCGGCACGGCAAGTGGCGCGACAGGATGCGGTGGCACGCGGTCTTGGCGACGGAGCGTTCCGCGCGCCGGCGATCCTGTTCTTCGACCCCGATCGCCACGTCGTTGCGATGGCACTTGTGGCAGGCCGCGATGCCGGTGCGCTCTGGCAGGACAGCGGTGATCTCGCGCATCTGCGCCGCGCCGGTTCCTGGGTCGCCGCACTGCACGGGCTGAGCGCGGAACAGGTGGCGTTCCGGCCCGCGGGGCTGCTGAACTGGCTGGACAGGTTGCAGGCGGAACTGGTCGAAGGCGGGCGGCCGATTCCGGACGCGGAGAGTTTTCGCGAAGCCGCGGCCGGCGTCCAGGCGCTGGCAAGCACGGTCCGAAAGGCACCGGCGCGCCGCGCCATCACCCACCGCGATCTCAACCTGTCGAACATGATCATCGGCGATATGGTCTGGGGGCTGGATTTCGAAAACGACCGACCCGACGACGCAGCGCGCGACATCGCGCATCTGGCGCTCGATGCCATGGCCCGCGCACCGCAAGCCATCGCGCCGCGAGCCGTTCTGGCGGCGCTGCGTGATGGCTATGGCGACAGCGGCACCGCGCCCGAGGTCACGCTGTTCCTGCAACGCTGTTTTTGCCTGGGCGTCTGGGCCAACACCAAGTTGCAGCCGTCGCGGGTCAACCAGGCTCGGCTGGATGCAGCCCGCTGGCTGCTGAAACAGGACGAACCGCTGATCTAGAGCGCTTCGAACCGCGCGCGGTCGCGGGCCGACCACAGCACATGCAGTCGGACGCCATCCTCGGCCTGTTCCTCGCGCTCGACCAGCCCCTTGTCGAACAGCCACGCCCGGCGTTTGCCATCGGCATGGGCCAATGTGACGACATCGTGCTGCCGCGCACCGCCAAGCGCCTCGGTCGCCGCCTCGAGAAACCGGTCCAATCCCGTCCCTGTCCAAGCCGATACGGCAAAGACGCTGTCCGTCCGGGCGGCGCGCACGCGCACTGCCTCGGCATCGGCTTCCGACAACAGGTCGATCTTGTTCCACAATTCGATCAGCGGAACGTCGTCGCGAACACCAAGCCCATCAAGGATTCCGCGCACGTCCTCGGCCTGCTCCTCGGTGTTGGGATGGGCGATGTCACGCACGTGCACGATCAGATCTGCGGCCAGCACCTCTTCCAGAGTCGCGCGGAAAGCGGCGACCAGTTCGGTCGGCAGGTCCGAGATGAACCCCACCGTATCCGACAGGATGACCTCGAGTCCTGTCGGCAACGTCACCGCCCGCATGGTCGGGTCGAGCGTGGCGAACAGCATGTCCTTGGCCATCACCTCGGCCCCGGTCAGGCGGTTGAACAGCGTCGACTTGCCGGCATTGGTATAGCCCACCAGAGCAACGATCGGATACGGCACCTTGGCGCGCGCCTTGCGGTGCAGGTCGCGCGTTCTGACGACCTTGTCCAGTTGCCGGCGCAGGCGCACCAGCTGTTCGTCGATGGCGCGGCGGTCCGCTTCGATCTGCGTCTCGCCGGGGCCGCCGACGAAACCCAGACCGCCGCGCTGACGTTCCAGGTGGGTCCATGCCCGCACCAGCCGCGTGCGCTGATAGCTGAGCGCCGCCATTTCCACCTGCAACACGCCCTCGCGGGTCGCCGCGCGGTCCGAGAAGATTTCGAGGATCAGCCCGGTCCGGTCCAGCAGCTTCACCCCCCATTCCTTTTCCAGGTTGCGCTGCTGCACGGGGCTGACCGGGCCATCGACGAGCACCAGCTCGACATCGGCGCTTTTCAGCCGACCCTTCAGTTCCGCGATCTTTCCCGACCCGAACAACATGCCGGGTTGCGGTTTCGGAAGCGGCACGACTTCCGACCCCACGACTTCGAGCCCGGGCAAGGCAACGGCCAATGCCACGGCCTCTTCCAGGGCCATGACGGCGTTGCGGCGGTCACGGTCGGACTTGATGTCGGGATGCAGGACCCAGGCGCGGGTCACCGGCGGAGCGTGGTTCTTCAAGCGCCCTCGTCGCCGTCATACAGGTTCACCGGCTGTGACGGCATGATCGTCGAAATCGCGTGTTTGTAGACCAGTTGCGACTGCCCGTCGCGGCGCAGCAGCACGCAGAAATTGTCGAACCAGGTGATGACACCCTGCAGTTTCACACCGTTGATCAGGAAAACGGTGACGGGCACCTTGGTCTTGCGGACATGATTCAGGAATGCGTCTTGCAGATTTTGTCTGTCCGAAGCCATTGAATTGCCTTTGTTCTTGCTTCGCGCCGCATTCGGCACGCCCTCGTTTCAGGCCGGAGTATGTCGCGCAAGGTTCGGAACTTCCAGCGGAAAAAGCGGCGCACCGGCCAACTGCACAAGGATTGGGCAATGCCTTGCCGTCAGTCGCGCCAGATTTCCGGCGTCAACATGACGATGATCGCCAGCAATTCGAGACGGCCCAGCACCATGGCGACGCAAAGCAGCAGCTTGGCGCCCGGTGCCAGGGCGATGAAATCGATCGGCGCCGCCGACGCGATCCCGATCAGCGGACCGGTGTTGGACAGCGTCGCGATGGTCAGCACCATGGCCGGCTCGAACGCGATGCCGAACAGGCCAAGGGCCACGCTGATCGCCGCAATGCAGATCGCGAACAGCATGAAGAAGACCCAGGCGATAAAGGCACCCTCGCGTCGGATGCGCCGGCTGACCAGGCCCGAGCGTGCAACGGATGACGGGTAGACCAGTTTCTCGATCTCGCGCATCCCGTTGACATAAAGCGCGTAGACCCGCAGCAGCTTGACGCCGCCCGCTGTCGTCGCCACCCCGCCGCCGACGATGGCCAGCCCCATCAGGATCAGACCCGGTGTGCTCAACCCCGACCAAGCCTGCGCGGTGTCCCAGTCGGCACTGACAAAGCCGGTCGTGGTCAGAAAGGACAACGCCGTGAACAAAGCCCCCCACAGCGCCCGAAGCCCAAGAACGATGTTTTCTTCTTCGCCGACATCGAAGGCCGCAACCCAATGCCGCACGAACAACGAGGTCGGCACGATCAGAACGATCACCAATCCCAGCCTGAATTCGGGGTCGAACAACAACCCCGTGCGCACCGCCTGAACGGTATCGCTGGAAAAGGTCAGCCGCGACAAAGCGAAGAACAGGAAGCAGAACAGGATCATCTCGCCGGGGATGCCGCTGGTGGCGCCGGTGAGCTGCCCCAAGGGCGAGATTCCCGACGTCGCCATGACCGACATTGCATGGCTGATCGCCACCAGCGGCGGATCGCCCGCCACCAGCAGCATAACGCACAATGCGCCGGTCAGGCCGATATAGGTCGGCAGCAAGGCCCGCGCGCCGCGCGCCAGTCGCTCGGCCGGGTCGGCCTGATCGCGGCGCATAGCACCGTGCGACGGGGTCTGTCCGGGTTCGCCGCTGGCCGTCACCTCGAATCCACCCAGCGTCAGCGGCGCCATGATCGCCGCCGCCGCGACCCACATCAGCGCGCCGCCCATCCAGCCGACCTGAGCCCGCCAGAGGTGCTCGGGCCCCGACAGGCGCGCGGGCTCGAACATCGTCAATCCCGTCGTGGTAAGGGACGACACCATCTCGACATAGGCGCTGAGATAGGTCGTGCTGCGGACCGCCTCGTAAAACGGCACGGCCAACACAGCCGGCAGGGCGATGAAGACGCCAAGCAGCGCCAGCAATTGCCGTAGCGCGCTGCGATTGTGGCGCTGCCCGGCCTGGGCAAGCGCGATCAGCGTCGTCAGCGTCAGGCCCAGAACCGCGGCATAGAAGAACGACCGTGCATCGTGGAAATCCTCTATCGCCAATGCGAAGGCCGCCGGAACCAGCATCGACGCACAGGCGATCCCGAGGATCAGCAGGAACAGCGGCAATCGGTGCAGCGTCGACATCGCTCAGAAGAAATCGATCGAGACCTGAAGCAGGCGCTCGACCTCGGGCACATCCTTGGCCATGGCGAAGATCACGACATGGTCGCCATCGTCGATGCGCAGGCTGCCGGTTGGCTTGACCACCTTGCCCTGCTTGCTGACGGCGCCGACCAGCACGCCTTCGGGAAAGTCGATCTCGCGGATGCGCAGCCCGGCCATGGGCGAGGTAGACAGGACTTCGGCTTCGATCACCTCGGCTTCGGCATCGCCGATGGAATAGACCGACCGCACCTTGCCATGCCGGATGTGGCGCAGGATCGAGCTGACCGTTGTCGCGCGCGGGTTGATATAGGCGTCGATGCCGAGCGGCTCCATCAACGGCACCAGCGTCGGGTCGTTGATCAGCGCGATGGCCATCGGACAGCCCTCGGCCTTGGCGCGGACGGCGGCCAGCATGTTGGTCTTGTCGTCGTCGGTCACGCATAGGATGGCATCGGCGCGGTCGACGCCGGCCTCGGACAGCAGCGCGACGTCAAGACCATCGCCGTTCAGCACGATGGTCCGTTCGAGCGCCTCGGCGGCGCGTTCGGCGCAGGCCCGGCTGCGTTCGATCATCTTGGCGCGCACACGCTCGGGGCGTTCTTCCAGCGATTTCGCCACCATCAGTCCGACATTGCCGCCACCAACGATGATGATGCGTTCCTGCTTGCGCACCGTCTTTCCGAAGATCTCCATCGTGCGCCGGATATCGTCGGAATGCACCACCATGTAGGCGCTGTCGCCGACGAACATCTGGTCGCCGGCCTCGGGCGCGAACAACGTGCCATCGCGGCGAACACCCACCACCACCGACCGCAACGTCGAGAACAGGTCGGTCAACTGCCGCAGGGGCGTGTTGACGATCGGACAATTCTCGTCCACCGAAAGTCCCAGCAGATGTGCCTGACCGCCCAGGAACACCTCGGTGTCAAAAGCCGCTGGCGCCGACAGGCGTTGCAACGCCGCCTCGGCGACTTCGAGTTCGGGGCTGATCACCACGTCGATGGGCAGGTGGTCACGGCGGTAAAGGTCCGAATAGATGGCCGTCAGGTAGCTGCGCGCGCGCAGCCTGGCGATCTTGCGCGGTACGGAAAACACCGAATGGGCCACCTGGCAGGTGACCATGTTGACCTCGTCCGAATAGGTCGCGGCGATGACCATGTCGGCGTCGCGCGCCCCGGCTTTTTCCAGAACGTCGGGGTAGGACGCGAACCCGGCAATGCCCTGCACGTCCAGGGTATCCGTCGCGCGGCGAACCAGATCGGGATTGTTGTCCACAACGGTGACGTCGTTGCGTTCACCCGACAGGTGCCTCGCGATCTGCCAGCCGACCTGCCCTGCGCCGCAAATGATGACCTTCATGCCCTGTCCCTTGCGGTCCCACCCCCGATGGCATGGCACGGCACCGCGCCATGGTCAATTGCCGCCGCGGCGGCAATCCGGCCTGTTCAAGACCCGTTCAGGTCGCCTCTTCCATGTCGCCCTCGACGCGCGCGACCCGGGCGCCGGCCTTTTGACTGGTGACCACACCCAGCGATTTCAGCTTTCGGTGCAAGGCCGAGCGTTCCATCCCGACAAAGGACGCGGTGCGCGAGATGTTTCCGCCAAAACGGTTGATCTGGGTCAGCAGATATTCCCGCTCGAACGCTTCGCGCGCCTCGCGCAGCGGCAGCGTCGCCAACTGGCCCGACAGGACGACGCGATCCTCGCCTTCCTGCTCGGGTGCGGTATCCTGCGGCAGTTCGCGCGCCTCGATCGGACCGGTGCCGTCGCCCAGGATCAGCACCCGTTCCACAAGGTTCTTGAGTTGGCGGACATTGCCCGGCCACAGCATGGTCTGCATCAACGCCTCGGCCTCTTCGCTGAGTTCGCGCAACGGCAGCCCCTGGGCGCGGTTACATTCGGCGATGAACAGCCGCGCGAGCAGCGGGATGTCCTCGCGCCGGTCTGCCAGCGACGGAACGGCGATCGGGACCACGTTCAGCCGGTGATACAGCTCCTCGCGGAACCGGCCCGCTGCGATTTCCGCTTCGAGGTCGCGGTTGGTCGACGATATCACCCGCAGATCGACCCGCACCTTGTCGGCCCCGCCGACCCGTGTGAACTGCTGGTCGACCAGCACCCGCAGGATCTTGGACTGGGTGCCGGTGGGCATGTCGGCCACTTCGTCGAAATACACCACGCCGCCATGCGCCTGTTCCAGCAGCCCCGGTTCGACGCCGCGCTCCGGCGTCTCGCGGCCGAACAGCACCGCTTCCATCGTCTCGGGCGCCACGCCGGCGCAGTTGACGGTGACGAAAGGTCCCGCAGCCCGGTTCGACTTGGCGTGGATATAACGTGCGGCAACCTCCTTGCCCGATCCTGCCGGGCCGGTCAGCATCACCCGGCCGTTTGACTTGGTCACCTTGTCAAGCTGGCCCAACAATGCCCGGAAGGCCGGGCTTTCGCCGACCATCTGCGCCTGCTTGACCTCGCCGCGCTTGAGCTTCTGGTTCTCGCGACGCAGGCGCGACGTCTCCATCGCGCGCCGGATCACCACCATCAGCTGGTCGATGTTGAACGGCTTTTCGATGAAGTCGTAGGCGCCCTGCTTGATCGCCGCCACGGCGATTTCGATGTTGCCATGGCCCGAGATGATGACCACCGGCACATCCGGATTGTCGCGCTTGACGGTCTTGAGGATGTCGATCCCGTCCATCTTGCTGTCCTTCAGCCAGATATCCAGGATCAGCAGCGCCGGTGCCTCGGCGTTGATCTGCGCCATCGCTTCGGACGAATTGCCGGCCAGCCGCGTCGTGAAGCCCTCGTCCTGCAGGATGTCCCCGATCAGTTCGCGGATGTCCCGTTCGTCGTCGACTATCAGAATGTCGCTCATGCGCCTCTCTCCACCAATCCTGTCATACCGCCAAGGCGGTCTTGTCCTGCAACGCCGCCGCGGCCTCTTGGCTGAGGGGCAGCCGAATGACGGCCATCGCACCGGCATGGTCGTTGCCATCGAAAACCGGCGCATCCTCGAGCGTCAGCGTACCGCCGTGCTCCTCGATGATCTTCTTGACGATCGGAAGGCCCAGCCCGGTGCCCTTGTCACGCGTCGTCACGTAGGGTTCGAACAACCGCGCCCGGTCTTCCGGCAGCCCGATGCCATTGTCCATGATCCTGATCTCGGCCTTGCCATCGTCGACCGCGCAGATCACGCGGATTTCCGCGGAAAGCCCAGGTTTTTCGCCTTTTTCAACAAGGCTTTCAATGGCTTCTCCGGCGTTCTTTATCAAGTTCGTCAGCGCCTGCCCGATCATTGTCGCGTCCAGTTCCGCCGGAAGCGACGTTTCCGGCAGATCGGTGACGAAATGCACATCCGGCTGGCCGGTTTCCTGCAACAGAACCGCCCCGCGCAACAATTCACGCAGGTCTTCGGGTTTGCGATCCGGTTCGGGCATCCGCGCGAACTTGGAAAACTCGTCGACGATCCGGCGCAGATCGTTGGTCTGGCGCACGATCACCTCGGTCATCTGTTCCAGGCTTTCGGCATTCTCGCCTTCCAGAACCCGGCCGAACTTGCGCCGCATGCGTTCGGCGGACAACTGTATCGGTGTCAGGGGGTTCTTGATTTCATGCGCGATGCGCCGGGCGACGTCACCCCAGGCGGCCATCCGTTGCGCACTGACAAGGTCGGTAACGTCGTCGAAAGCCACGACATAACCCTCGAGCCCGCCATCCTGACGGCGCCGCGTCGCCAGCCGCA
This sequence comes from Thalassococcus arenae, assembly GCF_019104745.1. NCBI lineage: Bacteria > Pseudomonadati > Pseudomonadota > Alphaproteobacteria > Rhodobacterales > Roseobacteraceae > Thalassococcus > Thalassococcus arenae. Next base: position 324,104 of record NZ_JAHRWL010000002.1, on the reverse strand, counting down.
CCAACAGGTGTTCCAACCGCCCGGCACGGCTGACCTTGATTTCTTCCTGGGCGGTTTCGCCGCCCTCGGTGCGCAGCCGGTCGAACAACGCGCCGAATTCCGGCACCGCAACCGGCAGGGGCACGTCCGATCGGCTCTTGTGCCAATCCAGCAACCGCTCGGCCGACCGGTTCACGAAGGTCACGCAGCCCTGCGCGTCCAGTCCGACAACCCCCGAGGTCACCGAACTCAGCACCGAATCGAACAGTCGCTGGCGGCGTTCGATCTGCCGGGTGTTTTCCAGAAGCGTCTCGCGCTGACCCTTGAGTTGCCGGGTCATCTGGTTGAAGTAGCGCCCCAGCATGGCGATTTCGTCGTCGCCCTCTTCCTCGATCACCTGCACGTCCAGATCGCCCGCACCGACCCGCTGCGCCGCGCCGGTCAGTCGACCGACCGGGCGGCTCAGCCGTTCGGCGAACCACAGACCTGCCCAGGTCGCGGCCAGTATCAGCAATACCGCGAAACCAAGGTAGAGCAGCGCGAAATCGAACAGCAACCGGCCCCGCTCGCTTTCCTGTTGCTGGTAGAACTGCGCGGTTTCCTTTGTTTCGTCCAGCAATGCCAGAAGCCGCCCGTCGACCTGCCGCGACACGTAGAGATAGCGATCGACAAAGGCCGAAAGCGGCAGCAGGGCGCGAAATTCGTTGTTGGCCCAGTCCTCGATCACCGTGACACCCTCGGCATCGGCAATGACGAAATCGGCCGGAGCGGGGCGTTCGTAATCGAACAGGTAGGAGCGCTCGCCGCGGGCCCGGATTTCTCCAGCGCCGTCGATGACATAGGCCTCGCGCAGCCCGCGCTGGATCTGGCCCTGGCCCTGGCTCAGCACCCGGCGCAATTCGCCATCATCCATGATGAACGTGGCGCGCCGGCTGGCATCGAGAAAGCCGCCAAGCGCGCGGGCATCCTGAACAAGCCCGGCGCGCTGATCGGTCTCATAGGCTTCGGCGGCGGTGCGCGACGCGGCAACGACGTTCTGCACCCGCGTCGAAAACCACGTCTCGAGCCCGCCATTGATGGTCAGAACCGCGAAAACGGCGACCGTCACGGCCGGCAACAACGCCATCAGAACGAACGCGCCGGTCAGGCGCAGATGCAGCCGCGAACCCGCCGATTGCGCCCGTCGGTCGGCGACCATGCGCGCGGCGCGCGCCAGAACCAGCGCCGCCAGCAGCAGAACATAAACCAGATCGGCCAGCAGGACGAGCCGCAGGGTCAGGCGGCTGCCCACGCCGGTATCCAAGGGGCCAAGCGCGAGGAATGTCAGCAAAGCCAGCACGGGCCCCAGCAGGACCAGGCCCAGCGTCGCAATATTCTGCACCCGCCGCTGCCGCCGCAGACGGCTGAGACGCGCCCAGGTCGTGCCTCGTGTCGTGCCCCGTGCCCGTGTGGCCACAGATGCCCCCGCTCAGATGTGCTGCTTTGCGCAGCGGACCGCCATATCTTGTGGTCTTGCTACCGCGATTTGCGGCATCGCCACAGTATGTGACCCTTTTACATCAACTTGCGGCGCCGTGTCACCCGGATATCCAGATCGGTGATCTTCTTGCGCAAGGTATTGCGGTTGATACCCAGCAGATCGGCGCATTTCGCCTGGTTTCCGCCGGTCGCGTCGAGGGCGATCTCGATCAGCGGCGCTTCTACTTCGCGCAGAATCCGTTGGTACAGGCCCGGCGGCGGCAGCATCGCGCCGTGCAGGTCGAAATAGCGGCGCAAGTGCCTTGCTACGGACGTGCCCAGCTTTTCGCCGTCTCCGCCGCGCAGGATCGGCCCGGTCTCGGGCTGGTGGCCCAACACCGCTTCCACTTCGGACCGGGCGATTTCTTCGCCGCGCGCCGTCAGCGACAGGCGGCGCACGACGTTTTCCAACTGCCGCACGTTGCCGGGCCAGCTATAAGCGCGGAACAGTTCAGCCGCGTCCTTCGACAGCCAGCGCTTCGTGCCCCCTTCGCGTTCGGTGCGGGCAAGGAAATGGTCGGTCAGCAGCGCGATGTCCTCGACCCGTTCGCGCAGGCTGGGCACCGCCAGGGTGGCGCCGCTGAGACGGTAGAACAGGTCGCGCCGCACCTTGCCTTCCTCCATCCGGCGCGCCAGATCGCCCTGCGACGTGGCCATGAACCGCGGCACGTGTTCGCCTGGCACGTCCATCATCCGCACGATGCGGGCCTGGATCTCGTCGCCGATATCGCCCAACTCGTCGATCAGCAGCGTGCCGCCCTTGACCCGCGCCAGCACCCGCGCCGGGCCTTCGAGATCGGCAAGGTCCGCCGCGGTCACCGTCACGAAGGGCAGCGTCCGGCGGTCCGAGAAATCGTGGATCGCCCGCGCGATCAGCGACTTGCCGGTGCCGCTCTCGCCCGAGATCAGCACTGGCAGGTCGGTGTTCATCACCTTGGCCACCAGCCGGTACAGCGCCTGCATTGCCGGCGTCTTGCCGACCAGCGGCAATTCCTCGGGTCCGTCGGCATCCAGCACCGGGTCGTCGCGACGCGGCAGTTTCTTGCGGTTCTCGAGCGCCCGCGCGGTGCGTTTCATCAGGTCGGGCAGATCGAATGGCTTGGGCAGGTAATCATAAGCCTCGGCCTCGGCCGCCTGGATCGCCGTCATGATGGTGTTCTGGGCCGAAATCACGATCACCGGCAGGTCCGGCCTGTCAGCCGATATCTTCGGCAACATCTCGAGCCCGTTCCCGTCGGGCATCACCACGTCCGAGATCACCACGTCGCCCTTGCCCTCGCCCACCCACCGCATGAGCGTGGTCAGCGAGGACGTGGCATGCACCTTGCAGCCCGCGCGCGTCAGCGCCTGGGTCAGAACCGTGCGGATCGTGCGATCGTCGTCGGCGACCAGAACCGTGCCATCCATGATGCGTCTCCTTATTTTTCCCGCGGCGCGCGCGGCAGTGAAATGCGGAACACCGTGCGTCCGGGCACGGAATCGACGGAGATCCAGCCGTCGTGATCCGAGATGATCTTGCTGACCAGCGCCAGGCCCAGCCCGGTGCCGTTTTCCTTGCCGGACACGAACGGATCGAAGATGTCGCCCTTGATTTCCGGCGGCAGGCCGGGGCCGTCGTCGATGACCTCGATCTGCAACGGCAGCGATTGCCCGGTGCCGTCGGCGCGGCGCAGTCGAAACGAATGCTCGAAATAGGTGTGCAACCGGATCGTGCCGCCCTTGGGCGATGCCTCCGAGGCATTCTTGAGCAGGTTCAGCACCACCTGCAGCAACTGGTCGGGATCGCCATGCGCCATCGGCAGCGACGGGTCGTAATCCTCGACGATCTTCATGTGTGCGCCGAAGCCCAGCAGCGAAGAGCGCCGCGCGCGATCGAGAACGTCGTGGATGTTGACCGGCTTGCGCTCGGGGGCGGACAGGTTGCCGAATTGTTCGACCTGTTCCAGCAGCTTCACGATACGCCGCGTCTCGGCCACGATCAAGTCAGTCAACTCAAGGTCTTCGGGACCAAGGTTCATGCTCAGCAATTGCGCCGCGCCGGTGATGCCCGCAAGCGGGTTCTTGATTTCGTGCGCCAGCATCTCGGCCATGCCGATGGCCGACTTGGCCGCCGACTTGACCGAATGGCTTTGCGTCATCCGGCCCGCCAGTTCGCGCGGGCTGATCAGCACGATCATCCAGCCCGGTTTGCCTTGCAGCGGCGCGATCTGCAGGTTGCAGACCAGCGGCGGGCGGCTGCCGGTTCCCACATCGACATCATTCACGAAAAGCGGGGTGCCATTCTCTCGCGCGCGCACCATGCTTTCCTCGAGCGGTGCATCGACGGCCAGCCTGTCCCAGATCGGCTGGCCGACCAGCCACTTGGCGGAATTGTTCATGAAGCCTTCGGCCGCGGGGTTCAGATCGGCGATACGTTCCTCGGCGTCCAGCAGGATCGCGGGAACCGGCAGCGAAGACCACAGCTGCAGCTCGAGTGCGGTGTTCATGCCGCCTGCCTTGCGCGGCCGGCGGCCAGCGCGTCGGGCAAAAGCGCGATGACTTCGGTCGGATCTTTCGATGTCAGCACGCGCCGGCGCAGCCCGGCACCGGTTCCGGCGCGGTCCATGTACCAGCCCAGATGCTTGCGGGCGCAGCGCAGGCCCAGATCGACGCCGTAGAAGGACAGCATCGCCTCGTAATGCGCGATGACCATCTCGACCAACGCCATGCCTTGCGGGATGCGGGGCGCCGGAACGCCAAAGAGCGAATGGGCGATCTCGGCCAGACGCCAAGGTGCGCCCTGCGCCGCGCGGCCCACCATCACGCCATCGGCGCCCGAGGCGTCCATCGCGTCGCGGGCGGTGCCGGCATCGACGATATCGCCATTGGCGATGACCGGTATCGACACGGCCTCCTTGACTGCGCGGATCGCCGCCCAGTCGGCCCGGCCCTTGTAGAACTGGCAACGGGTCCTGCCGTGGATCACCACCATGCGCACGCCGGCCGCTTCGGCCCGGCGGGCCAGGTCGGGCGCGTTCAGGCAGCCGTCATCCCAGCCCAGCCGGGTTTTCAGCGTCACCGGCAGGTCCACCGCGCCAACCACCGCCTCGATCAGCCGCAACGCGTGGTCTGGCACCTGCATCAGGGCCGAGCCGGACCAGCCGCCGGTCACCTTCTTGGCCGGGCAACCCATGTTGATATCGATCACCCGCGCGCCCATGTCCGCGACCATCCGTGCCGCTTCGGCCATCGGTCCGGGTTCGCGACCCGCAAGTTGCACCGACGTGTTGGCGATCCCGGCGCCCAGTTCGGCCTTTTCGCGGGTGCCGGGCCGCGCCGTCAGGAATTCTCCGCTGGCGATCATCTCGGACACGACCAGACCCGCGCCGAACCGGCTGACCAGCGTGCGGAACGGCAGATCGGTGATCCCCGCCAGCGGCGCCAGCAGAACCGGAGGCGTCACCACTCTGTCTCCCAGGTCGATCGTCAATTGCCCATTCCTTGTGCGCATGGCTTCGAGGTAGCGTGCCCCCCGTCAATTAACAACGATTGCACCGGAATTCCGGTCGGTCTCGCGCCACTGATGCCTAATTTTTAGGCGTTTTGCCCCGGGTGATTGCACCCGGTCAAGCCTCGCCCTATGCAAGGAGAAACGGAGAAACCATGTCGACAGCCGCCCTGATCGTTGCCGCCGGCCGCGGCTCCCGCGCCGGGGGTGAGTTGCCGAAGCAATGGCAAGTCGTGGCCGGACAGCCCGTGGCACGCTGGACGCTGCTGGCCCTGTCGCACCTGCCGCGCATCGTGCTGGTCATCCACCCCGACGACAGGGATTTTGCCGAAAACGCAGCGCGGGGCCTGCCGGTTGCGCTGGTCCTGGGCGGTGCCGACCGCGCCGCGTCGGTGCGCGCCGGGCTGGAAGCGCTGTCCGACGATCCGCCACAACTTGTGCTGATCCACGACGTCGCGCGGCCCTGCATCGACCGCGTGACGATCGACGCCGTAGAAACCGCCTTGCGCGATGCGCCGGGCGCCGCTCCGGCACTGCCTGTCACCGACGCGCTGTGGACCGGTGCGGATGGCGTGGTGACGGGCACCCGCGACCGGCAGGGTCTGTTCCGGGCGCAGACCCCGCAGGGTTTCCGCTTTGCCGACATCCTGGACGCGCACCGACGGAATGCGGGCGATGCGGCGGACGATGTCGCCGTTGCCCGCGCGGCGGGCATGACGGTTGCGATCGTCCCCGGATCGGAGCAGAACCTGAAGATCACCGGCCCCGAGGATTTTTCCAGGGCCGCCCGCATTCTGGAGACCGGCATGGATATCCGCCTAGGCAACGGCTTTGACGTGCACGCCTTCGAACCTGGCGATCACGTGACCCTCTGCGGCATCCAAGTGCCGCACGACCGCGCGTTGAAGGGGCATTCCGACGCTGATGTCGGCCTGCATGCAATCACCGATGCGATCTACGGCGCGCTGGCCCAGGGCGATATCGGGCGGCATTTCCCGCCATCGGACCCGCAATGGAAGGGCGCCGCCAGCGATATTTTTCTGCGTCATGCCGTTGATCTGGCACGCGAAATGGGATTCGGCATTTCGAATGTCGATCTGACCCTGATCTGCGAACGCCCCAAGATCGGCCCGCACGCGCCCGCGATGATCGCCCGGGTCGCCGCAATCATGGCGCTCGACGAAAGCCGCGTTTCGATCAAGGCGACCACATCCGAGCGGTTGGGCTTTACCGGCCGCGAAGAAGGCATCGCGGCGCTGGCCACGGTTGCGTTGGTGCGGGCATGACGCTTTCCGCACTCGTCGCGACCTTCTTCTACAGCGGTCACCTGCGCCCCGCTCCCGGCACCTGGGGATCGCTGGCTGCCCTGCCCGCGGCCTGGCTTGTGGCGGAATGGGCAGGTTTCTTCGGCCTGCTTTTCATTGGCGCCATCCTGTTCTTCCTGGGTCTTTGGGCCACCAGGAAAGAAACCGCCGGCAAGGCCGACCACGACCCTTCGGAAATCGTGATCGACGAGGTGGTCGGCCAATGGATCGCGCTGGCGCCGGTGATCTACGGCGCCAATATGATGCAGGCCGACCTGTTGGCGCTTTGGCCCGGATGGATCGCGGCGTTCTTGCTGTTTCGTCTGTTCGACATCTGGAAACCCGGGCCGGTGGGCTGGGCGGACTCGCTAGGCGGCCCATTGGGCGTTATGCTGGACGACGTAATAGCCGGGTTCTTCGCCGCTGTCGGCGTGATCGGCCTGGCACTGCTGGCGCATGGGGTGCTGATGTGACCGAAGCCTTGGCCCGCGACATCCTGACCGCCGCGCGGGCGCGCGGTTGGACGGTGACAACGGCCGAAAGCTGCACCGGCGGCAAGGTGGCCGCGGCGCTCACCGACATCGCCGGGTCGTCCGACATCTTCCAGCGCGGCTTTGTCACCTATTCCAACGCGGCCAAGCAGGATCTGCTGCACGTCCATTCCGAAACGCTCGAGGCGTTCGGCGCGGTCTCCGAACAGGTCGCACGGCAGATGGCCGAAGGTGCCCGGATCGCGGCCCATGCCGATGTGGCCGTGGCGATCACCGGCATCGCCGGGCCCGGCGGGTCAGAAACCAAGCCCGAAGGCCGGGTCTGCTTTGCCGTCGCCACCGCGTCCGGAACAAGCAGCGAAACCGTGGAATTCGGTGCGCTTGGCCGCAGCGCCGTTCGGGCGGCCGCCACATTGCACGCTTTGCAAAGCATTCTGTCGGCGCTGAACTGACAGGTCACATTGCGCGCAGAAATCAGGCAATCGCACCGATTGACCGGCTGTTTTTTGGGCAGTTGCAAAACCGCCCCCGAATTGCGCGCCCCGATACCGTCTCGCCGCTTTTTTCCGCGTCCGAATCCCGCTTTGACCGCCGTCAAATCAGACAAACGGGAAGGATGGGACAATGAACGGAGCCGATACAGCGTGGATCATCGTGGCCACGGCCCTGGTGCTTTTCATGACGCTGCCGGGGCTTGCGCTGTTCTACGGAGGGCTTGTGCGGGCCCGCAACGTGCTCAGCGTCTTCATGCATTGCTACGCCATCGCCTGCCTGATGAGCGTGTTGTGGCTGGCGCTTGGCTATTCCATCGCCTTCGGCGGCAGCGACAGCGGATACTGGGGCGGCTATGACAAGATGTTCCTGTCGGGCGTGACGTCAGACAGCCTGTCGGGCACCCTGCCCGAGGTGCTTTTCTTTGCCTTCCAGATGACCTTTGCCATCATCACCCCGGCGCTGATCGTCGGCGCCTATGTCGAACGCGTGGGTTTCGGCTTTGTCCTGCTGTTCTCTGCGCTCTGGATGCTCTTGTGCTACGCGCCGGTGGTGCATTGGGTCTGGGGCGGCGGGTTCCTGGCCGATGGCGGGATCTTCGGGGAAACCGGCGTGCGCGACTTCGCCGGCGGCATCGTGGTGCACGAAACGGCCGGGCTGGCGGCGCTGATCATCGCCGTCTTCCTGGGTCCGCGTCGCAACCGAACAACCCCGCCGCACAATCCCGGCTTTGTGATGATCGGCGCGGCGATGCTGTGGGTCGGCTGGTTCGGCTTCAACGGCGGTTCGCAGCTGGCCGCCGATGGCGGTGCCGCCATGGCGCTGACGGTCACGCATATCTCGGCCGCAACCGCCTCGCTGAGCTGGGCGTTCTGGGAGCGCGTCAAGTTCGGCAAGGCGTCACTGGTGGGCATGGTTACCGGCACCATCGCCGGTCTGGCCTCGATCACGCCGGCCAGCGGGTTCGTCGGCCCGGTCGAGGCGCTGATCATCGGCGCGGTGGCGGGCATCCTGTGCCAGGAGGCCGTCAACGTCATCCGCAACATGCTCAAGATCGACGACACGCTTGACGTTTTCGCCGTGCACGGTGTGGGCGGCATCTTCGGCACGCTGATGATCGCGGTCTTCGGTGCAGGAAGCTTTGCCGCGCAGGTCGGATCGCTGCTGATCGTGGGTCTCTTCACAATCGTCGTGACGGTGGTTCTGATCCTGGTTGTGCGCACGGTTACCGCTCTGCGCGTCGATGCAGACATCGAAACCCAGGGCCTCGACATCACCGTCCACGGCGAACGGGCCTACGACCACGCAAGCTGATTGGCCTTCGGATACGCGACGGAACGGGCCCTGCGGGGCCCGTTTTCAGCTCTGCCGGTACAGCTCGGCCGCCCGACGTTCGAAGGCGCGGACGATACGCTGCATGGCCTCGTAGAAGAACATGCCCGCGGCCCCCTGCAGGATGCGGTTGCGGAATTCGAAATCGACGAAGAAATGCACGTCGCATCCGCCTTCGGCCGCATCCTCGAACCGCCATTGCGACCGCATGTGTTTGAACGGGCCGTCCAGGTATTCGGTGTCGATGCGCCGGTCGTCGGGCCACAGCGTGACCTTGGACCCGAACCGTTCTCGGAACACCTTGAAGCTGATGACCAGGTCGGCCAGCATCACGTCGTGATCGCCGCGCTCTTCGCGCGACCGGATGCGCGCGGCGGCCGTCCACGGCAGGAATTCGGGATAGCGCGCCACGTCGGCCACGAGATCGTACATCTGGGCGGCCGTGTACGGCAGGCGTTTGGTTTCGGAATGGGTCGGCATGTCGCCCGTCGATCTTTCCGTCTATCTGCGTGACATTGCCGGGCCTTTTCGTATTGTGCGATCGGAATTTCAAGGGAAGACCCATGCCGCAGCGACCCTATGTCGTAGACGAGATGATCTCGGCCAAGGCCATCGCCGCCCGGATCGAGGCGTTGAGTCGGGAGATCGCAGAGGAATTCGCCGATACCGACAAGCTGGTCGTCGTCGGCTTGCTGCGCGGCTCTTTCGTGTTCATCGCCGATCTGGTGCGCGAACTGGACCTGCCTGTCGAGGTCGATTTCCTGGAAGCCTCCAGCTATGGCGACGCGATGGAAAGCTCGCGCGAGGTGCGCATCCTGAAGGACCTGCGCGGCGGGATCGAGGGCCGCGACGTGCTGGTGGTCGAGGACATCATCGATACCGGCTATACGATGAAGCACGTCTTGGGCCTGCTCAAGGCGCGCAAACCGCACAAGCTGCGTTCGATCGCGCTGCTGGACAAACCCACGCGGCGCGAAGTCGATGTGCGCGCCGACTGGACAGGGTTCGAGATACCCGACGAATTCGTCGTGGGCTACGGCATCGACTACGCCCAGCGCAACCGCAACCTGCCCTATATCGGCAAGGTCCGGTTCACCGCATGATCTGGCTGATGCGGATGGTCCGCTGGGTGCGGCGCCCGCCATCCCGGCAGTATCGCAACATGGTGGCCATCGTGCTGGTGGTCTGCGCGGTGCTTTTCGCAGTGGAACGCTGGGTGGGCTGGCCCGATTGGGCCACGGCCGAGCGGTTCCGCGGATTGCCGCAGGTCGCGCGCTGACCCTTTACCCCCCGGCCCGCTTTTCCTATATATTCGCTCAGGTAAGGAACGAGGATAGGTCATGACCGAAGCCACGCCGCCGCTTGAGGGCACGCCGCTGATCGCACCTTCCAGCACGGATCACCCGCTTTACGACCAGGTCGTCGAAGCGTGCCGGTCAGTTTATGATCCTGAGATTCCAGTCAATATCTACGATCTGGGCTTGGTCTACACGATCGACATCTCGCCGGAAAACGCGGTCAACATCACGATGACCCTGACCGCTCCGGGCTGCCCGGTCGCCGGCGAAATGCCCGGCTGGCTGGCCGAAGCGATCGAACCTTTGCCCGGCGTCAAGCAGGTCGATGTCGATATCACCTGGGATCCGCCCTGGGGCATGGACATGATGTCCGACGAGGCCCGGCTTGAATTGGGCTTCATGTAAGGCAAGTTAAAATACTTGCTTTTCACTGATGCAAGTGCTATCACTTGCTTATGGACATCACGGTTTTCACAGGCGATATCGTCGCGTCTTCCGATATGGATGCCGACCGACTGGATGTTTGCCTAGCCACCTTGTCAGAGGGTTGTGATCGGATCGCCGAATGGACCGGTGCGACGGGTCACGCCAGTTTTGCCCGGCGGGGCGGCGACGGCTGGCAGGCGGTCTTTCCGACCGGCATTCCGACGCACCGCGCCGCGCTGTTCCTGCAGGCCCGACTGCGACAGCAAGGCGACGATATCGCGACCCGCATCGCCATCGCGACCGGCGAGGGCCGATTGTCCGACCCAACCGATCCGAATTCGGGTCACGGCACCGTCTTCACCGCGTCAGGCCGCCTTTTGACCCGGCTCAAGGGCAAGCGACTGCTTGGCGATGCGGCGGGCGGTGTCACGCAGGCCTTCCTGCGATTGGCCGACCACATCGCGCAGGGCTGGACGCCAGCCCAAGCGCGCGCAGTGGCCGCGATGCTGCCGCCAGGCGCAGGTCCTCGCGTCGCGGCCGCCAAGAAACTGGGAGTTTCGCGCCAGGCTGTCGATCAAGCCTTGCATGCGGCCGGATATCCTGCGTTGATCGATGCGCTTGAACTGATTGAGACAAAGAATTAGCGCAACCCTTTAGACTTGCATTCAAGAAAGGCAAGTTATTCTGCTTGCGGAAAGACCGTTAAATGATTGCGACTTTTACCGCCCTGCTGTTGGCTCATGTTCTGGCCGACTTCGTCTTCCAGCCCGACTGGATGGTCGCCCGGAAAGGCAACGTCTTCATTCTCTTGCTGCATGCCGCAATCGTGCTGGTATTCAGCACCGCAGCGCTTGGCGGCATATGGGAGGTCGCGCTGGTGGTGGCCACGGCCCATCTGGCGATCGACGCGATCAAGGCCTGGGCCCTGCCCCGCACCTTCACCGCCTTCGCGATCGACCAGTCCGCGCATGTCGCCACCATCGCAGCGGCGGCCTATTACTGGTCCGGCGCCTTCGATGCCGGTCTCTGGGCGCCCTGGGGCGACCAGGCACTGGCCCCCGCGCTGATCCTGTCGGGCTTCATCGTCACCGTTTTCGCCGGTGGATTCGCAGTGGGCCTGTTGACCACCCGATTCCAGGAAGAGGTGCCGCAGGACGGCCTGGCCGATGCCGGGCGCCTGATTGGCCGGCTGGAACGCACTCTGATCTTCCTGCTGGTCTTCATCGAACAGCCCGCCGGCATCGGTTTCCTGATCGCCGCCAAGTCGATCCTGCGTTTCGACACCGCCGCACAGGGCCAGAAGGCCGGCGAATACGTCATCATCGGCACGCTGGCGTCGTTCGCCTGGGCGATGGCCGCTGCATACGGCACCGTGGCACTTCTTGAGATCGCTGCCGCCGGACCCTAGATTGGAGACCAGAGGAAAAGAGGTATCCGATGTTCGGCATTCCCGGAAAATCCCCCGTCACCCTGACCGACGCCGCCGTGCGCCAGGTGGCCAAGCTGATGCAGCGTGACGGCCGCTTCGGTCTGAAGATCGGCGTCAAGAAAGGTGGCTGCGCGGGCATGGAATACACCATGGACTATGTCGACGTCGCCGATCCCAACGACGAGGTGGTCGAACAGGACGGCGCGCGCGTTCTGATCGCACCCATGGCACAGATGTTCCTGTTCGGAACCGAAATCGACTACGAAACCTCGTTGCTCGAATCGGGCTTCAAGTTCCGCAATCCCAACGTGACCGAAGCCTGCGGCTGCGGCGAGTCGATCAAGTTCAAGGATGTCGACGAATTGGCCGCGGAACAGGGCAAGAGCTGAGCGATGTCGGTCACCGACGAAGAGGGCGCCTTTGCCAGGGAACTCTTTGCCGGATTGGGTGACATCACGACGCGCAAGATGATGGGCGGGCTGTGCCTGTATCACGAAGGTACGATCTTTGCGATCGTGCATTCCGATCTGGGGCTCATGATCAAGGGAGCCGGCGCATTCATCGACCGGCTGGAAGACATGGGCTGCACCCGCTGGACCTATACCCGCGACAACGGCAAGACCGCGTCGATGCCGTACTGGACGATGCCCAGCACCGCCCTGGACGACCCAGAAGAAGCGGCGGCAATCGCGCGCGAGGCGCTGCGGTATCTGTGACGCAAAAGGGTTGGGGCCCGTAAAGCGGATTCGCCGAATCCGCCTGTCGGCTAGGCGATCGCGCCATTGCCGTCCGGCCTCGGCCCCGAGCCGACAAACAGGCCCGCCCTCCCGCCGCTAGCCCGTCTGAAGATGTGTGTAGGTCTCGGCGAACCGTTTCGACAGGTGTTCGCCCGCGGTGATCGTCCTGCCCGAGCCCATCGGTGCAACGTTGGTCTCGTAATTCGGGTTGAAGAACAACGGCACCGAAAGCCGTTCGGCATTTCCGCCGACCACCCGGTGCGGCGTGGCCTTGACCCGACCATCGGTCCACATTTCGAGCATCTCGCCGAAATTGATCACGAATGTGCCCGAATCGGCATTCACCGCAGCCCAGCCGCCGCCCCGAAGACGCACCTCGAGCCCCGGCACGCCGTCCGTGGCAAGAAGGGTCAGGCAGCCATAGTCGGTATGCGTGGCGATGCCGAAATCCTTGGCCCCCGCCCAATCGGGACGCGGCGGATAGTAATTGCCCCTCAGCAGCGCCATGGGCCGGTCGAACTTGTCGTCGAAATAGCCGCGATCCTCACCGATCGCCTCGGCGATGCCGCGCAGCAGACCCAATGCCACGGCGCAGGCATCGCGGTAATAGGCTTCGATCACCGCGCGGAAACCTTCGGGCCTTTCCGGCCAGAGGTTCGGCGCGTAGACCGCCAGATCGCTGCCCGCCAGTTCAAAGCCGCAATCGAAGACCTGCTTGAAATCGGGATTGGCCTGCGGATCGACCTGTTCCGACCCCGACGCGCCCCAGCCCCGGTTCGCCCCGGTCCGCGCCATGTCGACCGCGCGTTTCTCGGCTTCCGGCCGGTCGAAGAACGCCCGGTAGGCAGCCAGCACGAAACGCATCCGCGCCGGCGACAACCCGGCATTCCCGACCTTGAGAAACCCGACACCTTCCGCCACGTTGCGCAGCACATCGAGCGCGTCCGCATCGCGTGCCGCGATCCGGGCGGCATCGAGGGTGGGAATGATGTCCTGTGCCATGACGGTCTTCTAGCGCCTGGTTGCGCCGACACAAGCACCCTTGACCTCGCCCCCCGCGGCGCAATGATGGCGCCAGTCACCGAGGGAGATTGGCATGCGACGCAAACTGGCCGCCGGGAACTGGAAGATGAACGGCACGAGCGACGCGCTGGCCGAACTGGATGCCATGGCGCAGGCCAGCGGCGGGGCCGAAGTGCTGATCTGCCCACCCGCGACGCTGATCGCACGTGCGGCCGATCGCGTGCGCGGTGCCATCGCCATCGGCGGTCAGGATTGCCACGCCAAGGCTTCGGGTGCTCATACCGGCGACCTCTCGGCCACAATGCTCAAGGATGCCGGGGCGAGCCATGTGATCCTGGGCCATTCCGAACGCCGAAGCGATCATGACGAACATGACGAGGACGTCCGCGCCAAGACCCAGGCCGCCTGGGATGCCGGCCTGGTCGCCATCGTCTGCGTCGGCGAAACCCTGACCGAACGCGAGGCGCAGAACACGCTCGACATCATCGGCGGTCAGCTTGCCGGATCGGTCCCGGACAGCGCCACCGGCCACAACCTCGTCGTCGCCTATGAACCGGTCTGGGCGATCGGCACCGGCAAGGTGCCCGACACCGAACAGATCGGCGATGTGCATGATTTCATCCGCGCACGGCTCGAACGCCGCTTCGGCGCCGGTGTCGGCCGGTCGGTCCGCATCCTGTATGGCGGATCGGTCAAGGCCTCGAATGCGGCCGAGATTTTCGACGTTTCCAATGTCGACGGCGCGCTGGTCGGCGGCGCTTCGCTGCGGGCCAGTGACTTTGTCCCGATCATCGACGCATTGAACGCCAGCGCTGGCTGACGCCGCAGATTGCGTATTTGCGAAAGAGAAGAATTGTCTGGCTTCTTCTCTTTGCAAAATACGCGTTCACGACGTCACAAAAGGAAACGACGCCCCGGACAGGGCGTCGCAATTTCACTTGATCGCAGTTGTCGCGCGCAGGCGCTCGACCGAAATCGCCCTATCGCACGATGATCTCGGGCCCCATGAAGGTGGTCGGAAGGAAGGTCGACAGCCACGGGATGTAGGTCACCATGATCAGGAAGACGAAGAGCACGCCGAGGAAAGGCAGCGCGGCGCGCACGACCCGCATCATCGGCATACCGGCCACGCCCGAGGTCACGAACAGGTTCAGACCCACCGGCGGCGTGATCATGCCAATTTCCATGTTCACCACCATGATGATGCCCAAGTGAATGGGGTCGATACCCAGTTCGATGGCGATCGGGAACACCAGCGGCGCCACGATCACGATCAGCCCCGAGGGTTCCATGAACTGTCCGCCGATCAGCAGGATGACGTTCACGATCACCAGGAACATGACCGGCCCGAAGCCCGCGTCCAGCATCATCCCCGCGATGGATTGCGGGATCTGTTCGTCCGTCAGCACGTGTTTGAGGATCAGCGCGTTGGCGATGATGAACATCAGCGTGATGGTCAGCTTGCCCGCCTCGAACAGCGTGTCCTTGGTGTCGCGATGCACGAAGGCGGTGACCAGCGCGATCGGTTTCTGCCAAAGCGCCAGGTTCGGCGCGCCGTTCTTCCCGGCCAGCGGCCCCATGTCGCGATAGACGAACGAGGCGATGAGGAAGGCATAGACGGCCGCCACCGCAGCGGCCTCGGTCGGGGTGAAGATGCCGCCATAGATGCCGCCCAGGATGATGACGATCAGGAACAGGCCCCACCCCGCCTCGGATCCGGCCTCGAACACCTCGCGCCAGCCCTTCCACTCGCCCTTGGGCAGGTTGCGGAACTTGGCGATGACATAGATCGTCACCATCAGCATCGTGCCCGCCAAAAGCCCGGGGATCACGCCGGCGAGAAACATCCGACCCACACTGACATCGGTGGCCGAGGCGTAGACGACCATCACGATGGAGGGCGGGATCAGGATGCCCAGCGTGCCGGCATTGGCGATGACGCCCGCGGCGAAATCCTTGGAATAGCCCACCTGCCGCATGCCCGCGATCACGATCGAGCCGATCGCGACCACCGTGGCGGGCGACGAGCCCGACAAAGCGGCGAACAGCATGCAGGCGAAAACACCCGCGATGGCCAGGCCTCCGGGGAAATGGCCCACGAGCGCGATGGAAAAACGGATGATCCGCCGCGCCACCCCGCCGGTCGACATGAAGGACGACGCCAGGATGAAGAACGGGATGGCCAGCAGCGTGTAATGCCCCGCCATCGCCTGAAAGAAGCTCTGTGCGATGGATGCCAGCGACGTGTCGCTGAGCACCAGCAGGAAGATGGTCGACGAAAAGCCCAGCGAAATGGCGATCGGCACACCGATCAGCATCAGGCCGATGACCATGGCAAAGAGAATGGCGACTTCCATTGGATCAGCCCTCGCGGTTCATGTGGGCGACGTCTTCGACGGCGTCTTCGGCTTCGTGGCTGACGATCAGGCTTTCGGCCTCGCCCTTCCAGATCCGCAGGGTGACCTGGACGAAACGGAACAGCAGCAACGCACAGCCGAAAGGCAGGATGAAATAGGGGATGAAGCGCGGCAGCTTCTCATAGTCTTCGCCCTCGTTCATGATCGGCTGGATCCAGCGCAGCCATTCCGGGAACGGGATATCGACGACTTCGTACCAGCCGCGGTACGAGGTCCGCTTCATCTCTTCCAGGCCGGTCGGAAACCAGCGTCCGGTGGTCTGGGGCAGATTTGCGAAATTCGCCCAGTAATCCCACGCGCCCTTCAACAGCAGGAACGCGTAGGCCAGGCAAATCGCCGCCGCCAGCAGCGCCAGCGCCCGGCGCGCGGCGGGCGACACCAGGTTGGTGATCGCGTCGACGCCCAGATGCGCTGTGGTCTTGACCGCGTAGCTGACCCCGAACAGCACCAGCCAGGCGAACAGGAACGTGACGACCTCGAGACCCCAGATGAATCCGGTGTTGAAGCCGTAGCGCAGGACGACGTTGACAAAGGTCACGATCACCATCGCGCCGAGGATGATCGCGATGACCGTTTCCTCAAGCTCATGGATGAACCGGCCGAACGCCGATTTCGGTTCGTAATGTGACGACATGCTGCCCCCTTGCCCGGTTGTTCCGGGCCATCAAAAACCCGGCTCCGAATGGCACGGAGCCGGGCAGATCGTTTCAGGATCGATTACATCGAGGCGTTGATCGCCTGGGCCGCGTCGATGTTTTCCTGGCCCACATCGTCCTTGAACTGCTCCCAGACCGGCTTCATGGCATCGACCCATTCCTGGCGCTGCTCGGGCGTCAGTTCGCGGATCGTCGCGCCGGCATCGAGCACCGCCTGGCGGGCATCGGCATCGACCTGGCCGACCGCGGCGTTGCGCTCGACCGTCACCTCGTTGAGGATCGTGCGCAGCTGGCTGCTGACATCCTCGGGCAGGCTTTCCCACCAGTCCACGCTGGTCACGACCATGTAGTCGATGATGCCGTGGTTGGTTTCGGTGATGCCGTCCTGCACCTCAAAGAATTTCTGGCCGTAGATGTTGGACCAGGTGTTTTCCTGGCCATCCACGACGCCGGTCTGCAGCGCGCCGTAGACTTCCGAGAAGGCCATGGGCTGCGGGCTGACGCCGATCGCTTCCATCTGCGCCTTGATCACGTCCGAAGGCTGCACGCGGAATTTCAGACCGGCAGCGTCGGACGGCGAGATCAGCGGCTTGTTGGCCGACATCTGCTTCATGCCGTTGTGCCAGAATTCCAGGCCCAGCAGACCGCGGCGCACCATCGATTCCTTCATCGCCTGGCCGGTTTCGGAGTTCTGGAACGCGTCCACGGCTTCGATGTTGCGGAACATGAAGGGCAGGTCGAAAATGCGGAACTGCTTGGTGAACTGCTCGAATTTCGACAGCGACGGCGCCGCCAGCTGGACGTCGCCTTGCAGCATCGCCTCGAGCACCTGGTCGTCATTGTAGAGTGTCGAGTTCGGGAAGACCTCCATGCAGGCCTTGCCGTTCATCTCGGCATTGACGCGCTCCATCAGCAACGACGCGGCGATACCCTTGGGGTGCTTGTCGGAGTTGGTGACGTGGCTGAACTTGATGACGATCTCGTCGCCTTCGCAAGCCGCCATCGCGCCGGTCGCACCCGTCATCAGGGCAGTGGCCGCCACGGCGGTCGTTAGAAACTTCTTCATGATGTCCTCCCGGAACTTCGTAAATCACAGCGGTCCGACCCCTCCGTCGAACCTGCCGGGTAAGAGAATCACCACGGCGGGGAATCACCGCAAGCGTTGAGTCAAACCACTCTATGGGAAGGATTTTTTATAATTGTAATATATAGTTACACCGTGAAGCTTGTGTAGCTTTTGATGCTGCATCGCGGCTATGTGCGGTTCACCGCACAGCCGTTTGCGCCAACAGTGCGGAAATCCGCACAGTTTTCTCACGGGCGCGTGAGATCGTCGAATCGGCGCGGTTCAACCGTCCCGGCGGTAGGTTTCCGGCTTCAGCCCGTACTTGGCGAGCTTGTCGTAAAAGGTCTTGCGCGGCAGTTTCAGCGCTTGGGCTGCTTGCGCGGCACGGCCGTTGTGACGCCCCAGAGCGGCGGCCAGCAGCGACCGTTCGACCTGTGCCATCTGCTCGGCCAACCCCAGATCGCGCGCCTGAAACACCTCCTCGGGGACCCCCAGCACGAACCGCATGGCTGCCGACATCAGCGATCGCGCGTTGCCGGGCCAATCCTGCGCCATCAACGCGGCAAGGTGATCCTGGGTGATCTCGGGCGGCGCGATGCCGGCATTTTCCGCGGCCTGAGCCACGTAATGCCGGAACAGGACAGGGATGTCTTCGGGTCGTTCCGACAACGCCGGAATTCGCACCTGCATCACCTCCAGCCGATAGAACAGGTCCGAGGACAGCATGCCCTGCGCCACGGCCGCAGCGATATCGCGCACGGACCCCGCGATCAGCCGCGCCCCGCCATGTTCGAGAGCGTCCAGCAAAGCCATCTGCGTGTCGACCGGCGCGGCGGCGATTTCGTCCAGAAACAGCGTCCCGCCGGTACATGCCGCCCAGACTGCCTCGAACCCGGCGCGGTCCAGCCCGGCAGCCGCGCGCTTTTCGAAGGGACCCTTGGCGTTCGGCGAACACAGATGCACGACCTCGGCCACCTTGGATATCCCGGTACCGGGCGCCCCCGTGACCAGCACTTCGGTTCCGGCGCGGGCGGCAGCGCGCACCCGGGCGCGCAGCGCCTCTGCTTGTTTGGAGATACCGAAAATCAATCGCGCCGCCGGATCGCCGGTTTCGAGCTGCGCCTTGAGCCTGCGGTTTTCCAGCACCAGGGCGCGTGTGCGCAGGGCACGTTCGATCACCGTGCACAGATCGTCCGGTGCACAGGGTTTTTCCAGGAAATCGAATGCACCGGCCGACATCGCCCGAACCGCCATCGGTATGTCGCCTTCGCCGGTCAACAGGATCACCGGCAGGTCGGGATCGGTCTCGCGGGCGTAGTCCAGCAGGTGGAACCCGTCGCGGCCCGGCATCCGGATATCCGAGACGATGACACCGTCGAATGCCGGCCGGATATGGTCCTTGGCCTCGACAAAGGAACCGGCGGTGATCGCCTGGAACTCGGCCAGGTCCAGCGTCTGGCCCAGGGCCGCGCGCACGGCCGCGTCATCATCCACCAGCAACACCCGGCGGGTCATCGTTGCGCCTTGCGGGACGGCGGGCGGGGCGATGCGCCGGCGGCGCGAGCGGCGCATCGCCGTCCCGTCATGCCGCCACCTCTTCCTGCCAGGGGTCCAGTTCGACCGTGAACATGGCGCCGTTCTCCGTGTTGCTGCCGCGAATGTTGCCGCCGAAACTCTGCACCAGCCCGTACGAGATGGACAGCCCCAGCCCCATCCCGTCACCGCTGCCCACCGCCTTGGTGGTGTAGAACGGCTCGAACACCCGTTCGGGGTCGGCGATGCCCGGGCCGACGTCGCGTACCGTCACCACCAGCTTGGCGCCGCGCTGCAGGGCGATGTCGATGCGCTTGTTCTGCTGCCCGGTCATCGCGTCGGCCGCGTTGTTGATGAGATTGACGAAAACCTGCGTCAACCGCACTTCGCCGCCGCGTGCCCAGACCGGCCCGGACGTTTGACCGGGCCGCCAGTCGAGGACCACCCCTTCCGAGCGCAACCGCGCCTCGGTCAGCTCCGCCGCGCTGTCGATGACCGCAACAAGGTCGACGCGGCCCATCGGTTCGCTTTCGTTGCGGGCGAAGGCCCGCAGGTTCTTGATGATCCGCGCGGCCCGCGCGGCCATGTCGGAAATGCGCCGCAGGTTTTGCCCGGCCTCGCCGGTCCGGCCCTTGTCCAGCAACGATGCACCGTTGTCGGCATATTGCCGGATCGCCATCAGGGGCTGGTTCAGTTCGTGGCTGATGCCCGCCGACATCTGGCCGAGCGCGCTCAGCTTGCCGGCCTGGACCAGTTCGGCCTGTGCGCGTTTCAGCGCGGCCTCGGCCTCTTCGCGTTCGTGCACTTCGCGGCGCAACGCCATGTTGGTGCGCTCCAGCGCCCGGGTCCGGGCCGAAACGCGTTCCTCGAGCACGGCGTTCGCAGCCGCCAGCACCCGGCGTCTCTCCGTCACCAGCCACAGCGCCGCGCCGAAGACCAGGCAGACCGCCATCACCACGGCTGCCTGCAGCAAGGCCAGGCGCTGCGCCGGCGCGACATCGACCAAAGCCACGCCGGTCATGTCGATCACCGGCAGATCCTGTACCAGGTGCAGGGCTTGGGCGGGAATGTAGCGGCTGAAATCCTGACGCCAGATCGTGTGTCCCTGAAACTGGCGGATCGTCGCCGCCTGCTGCGACCCGTCCGGCAACGCCATGCGGCCTGCGCCGGTGTCCCGCCATCCCAGGATTTCGCTGCGGTTTGTCACGAAGACAGAGTCGTCGGATGCCAGGAAATAGACGCTGGGCACAGAGGCGCGCCAATCCTGTTCCAGGCTTTCGATATCGGCCACCACCACAAGCACCCCGCGGACCCGGCCATCGGGACGGAAGGTCGGCGCAGCAAAGCTGTAGGTCCGCCCGCGCCCGTCCTGTCGCGGCCCATGCGCGGCCCCCAGGGCCCCGTTCAGGGCGCGCTTGAAATACGGCGCCTCGCGCAAGCCTTCCGGTACCGGGCCGGCCGAGGATGCCAGCACGCGCCCCGCGGGATCGGCATAGAAGGCCGCCAATGGCCCGATCTTGTCGACTGCGCCCTGCAGCACCGCGGCGGCCTGGTCCGCCTCTGCGCCGTCATGCAAGGGCGACAGCACGGGGTGTTCGGCCATCAGCACGGCGAACTCGCGGTAACGGCGCAACTGCGTCACCAACCGGTCCGCCGCCAGCGCCAGGTCCGATTGCCCGCGCGCCGCCACCTGGTCCAGCGCCTGGCCATAGCCATACCGCCAGACCGCGCCGCCCAGGGCCGCGGTCAGCGTCAGGAACAGCGCAAGCAGCAGCGCAGGATGTACCGGTTTGCGTGTCATGCCCTTTTCCTAACAAGCCCGGCCTTGCCAAGCCAAGCGCCCTGCGACAGCGTGACGATCATGCAGCGCATAGCACAAGACCCCGGGGACCCCGGTTTCGTCCAGAACCCCTACCCGCACTACCACGCGATGCGCCGCCTGGGCGACATGATCTGGTGGGACGAATTCGCCATGCCCTGCGCGGTCTCGCATCGCGCGGTGCAGGCCTTGCTGCGCGATCGCCGCTTCGGGCGGGAAATTCCCGCCGAAATGGCCCCGGCCATCCCCGCCCGCCTGCGCCCCTTCTACAAGGTCGAAGCGCATTCGCTGCTCGAAGCCGAACCGCCGCGCCACACCCGCCTTCGCGGCCTGGTTCTGCGCGCCTTCACCTCGCGTCGCATCGCGGCCCTTGGCCCGGAAATCGCTGCGCTGGCCCACGCGTTGTTGCGCGACGCGCATACCGGGCCGTTCGACCTGCTGGAGCATTTCTGCACGCCGATCCCGGTGCGCATCATAGCCCGGCTTCTCGGCGTGCCCGAAGCGATGGCACCGCAACTTCTGGCCTGGTCGCACGCCATGGTCGCGATGTACCAGGCCGGTCGCACCCGCGCCGTCGAAGACGCCGCGGCCGCCGCCGCGGACGAGTTCAGCGCGTTTCTTGCCGACTATATCGAGACCCGCCGCGCCGATCCGCGCGACGATCTCATCACCCACCTGATCGCTGCCGAGACCGACGGCGACAGGCTGAACCGCGACGAACTGATCGCCACCTGCATCCTGATCCTGAATGCCGGACACGAGGCGACGGTTCACAGCCTGGCCAATGGCGTCAAATCCCTGCTGCAAGCCGGCACGACGATCACGCCCGACACCGCCGAGCCAATCTGCGAAGAGATCCTGCGCTTCGACCCGCCGCTGCACATGTTCACCCGCCACGCCTACGAAGAGGCCGAGCTGTTCGGCCATACCTTCCGCCGCGGCGACCAGGTGGCCCTTTTGCTGGCCGCCGCCAATCGCGACCCGGCGATCTGGCCGGACCCCGACCGGTTCGACCCTGGGCGCGCACCGGTCACGCACCATACCTTCGGCGGCGGGTTGCATTTCTGCGTCGGCGCACCGCTGGCCCGGCTCGAGATGCGGGTCGCGTTGCCGATCCTCTTCGATGCCCTGCCCGGGCTGCGCATCGTCGCCCCCCCGGTCTACGCGGACAGCTACCATTTCCACGGCCTGACCCGGCTGATGGTCAGCGCCTGACCAGGCTTGCGGCCCGGCGATCCGGCGCGCGTCACAAGGGCAGCGCCGTGGTCGCCTTGATTTCCTCCATCGACAGCAGCGCGGTGACCTCGTGCACCCGCACCTCGGAAATCAGCGCCTGGTAAAAGGTGTCGTAGGCCCGCGCGTTCTGGACCCGCACCTTGAGGATATAGTCGATATCGCCGGCCAGGCGGTGCGCCTCCTGCACTTCGGGCCGCGCCCGCAACGCCTCAAGGAACCGCTTCTGCCAGGACGCTTCGTGTTCCGAGGTCCGGATCAACACAAAGAACGTCGCTTCAAAGCCGAGCGCCTCGGCATCCAGGATCACCGTCTGCGCGCCGATCACCCCTGCATCACGCATCTTGCGGATGCGATTCCAGACCGGGGTCTTGGAAGACCCCACGGTCCTGGCGATTTCGTCCAGAGATTGCCCGGCATCGCGCTGCAGCTCGCGAAGGATTTTCCGGTCGGTTTCGTCGATACGCATCAGAATTCCCTTTTTCCGGCGTTTCCGGGATGGCAATCGCAATTACGGCACCAAGTGGAACGCTTGTCCTTTTTCAACCGGATATCTGGCCCAATCAAGGGAAAATATTCTATATTCGTTGTGAACGTGACAGGAAAGTCGAACCATGCGCTTCACGCTGCCCCTTTTCTCGCGCCGCCGGTCTGCCCCGGTGCTGTTCGTCGGCGCCGGCCCCGGAGACCCGGGCTTGCTGACGCTGAGCGCGCTGCGGGCGCTGAAATCGGCGCAGGTGGTGATCCATGACCGGTTGGTCGGCGACGGTGTTCTCGCGCTGATCCCCCGCCGCGCCCGTCGCATCGCCATGGGCAAGGCAGGCTTCGGGCCTTCCACCGCGCAGTCCGAGATCTGTGCCCGCCTCGTGGCGGAAGCGCAAGGCGGGCAGCGTGTCGTGCGCCTGAAAGGCGGCGATCCGATGATCTTCGGCCGCCTCGACGAAGAGATCGACGCGCTCGACGCCGCCGGGCTGGCCTGGGACATCGTACCGGGCATCACCGCCGCGGCGGCCGCCGGCGCGGCGCTCGGTCAAAGCCTGACCAAGCGCGGGCGCAACGCGTCGTTGCGCATCCTGACCGGGCACGACATGGCGGGTTTCGCCGACCATGACTGGCGCGCGCTGGCCCGTCCCGGCCAGGTCGCGGCGATCTACATGGGCAAGAAGGCGGCTCGGTTCGTTCAGGGCCGGTTGCTGATGCACGGTGCCGATCCCGCCACACCGGTTTGCGTCGTCGAAAACGCGTCACGTCCCGACCAGCGTATCCTGGCCTCGTCCCTGGGCCTGTTCCCCGAGGCGCTGGCCGGGGCGAACCTCGGTGGTCCGGCCATCGTCATGCTGGGCCTCACAGCCCGCAGTGCTGCGGCAGAAATAACTGATATCATGCAACAAAAGGTGTCCTGATGCCCAAAGCCTTCACACCCAAGGTTGTCACCGCCAATGCGCTTCTCGAAGGCGATGTCGTGTACCTGTCCGAGGACGACCGCTGGGTCCGGCGGCTGAACGAAGCCGAGCTGCTGACCGACGAGGCCCATGCCGATCTGCGCCTGATCGAGGCGCAGGCGCGCCATGCCGAAGTGGTCGGCGCCTATCTGGCCGACGTCAAACCCGGCCCGAACGGCCCCGAACCCACGCATTTCCGCGAGGATTTCCGCCGTACCGGGCCCTCGAACCACGCCCATGGCAAGCAGGCAGAGGCAAGCTGATGTACCGCTACACCGATTTCGACGCGGCCTTCGTTGCCGAACGCAACCGCCAGTTCCGTGCCCAGGTCGAGCGCCGCATCAACGGGTCGCTGACCGAAGACGAGTTCAAGCCCCTGCGCCTGATGAACGGACTTTACCTGCAACTGCACGCCTACATGC